>NZ_JBTSDU010000116.1:0-2660 GCF_054605595.1 Georgenia sp.
GCCGAGGTGGTGCTGCTCGCCGGGGCGGCGGGCGAGTCCGGCGCCGACCCGTCCAGCGCGTCACCGATGCCGGCGACCACCGCGACGGCGGCGGCCAGGAGGATCGGCATGCGCCACCGCGGGCGGCGTCTGCGCCCAGCCTCATCCATGTGACGACGTTATGCCTCCGCCGTCCGAATCCTGTTCTCCGACGCGGCGATGCGGTGGCCCGTCAGGTTCTCCTCCGGACCTCCGGGATGTCAGGCGGCGGCACGGTGGCCCGCGGCCACATGCGCCGCCAGCTGCGTGGCCACCTGCTGGAGCGCGGTCTCCGGATCGGGTGTCAGGCCGGAAAGGCTCTTCGTGCTCCAGGTCGCGAGCACCCGGCCCCGCAACCCGCGCTCCCGCAGACGCAGCACGACGGCGTCGCCGCGTTGACGCACGGACCACTCGAGCCCCTCGCTCGGCTCCGGGAGCTCCGTCTTCCTCACTCGCATGACAATCAACTCATCTCGTCCGCCGAATTCGGAATGCCATTGTCAGAAGGTGGGTGGCGTGCCACGTTGCAGCCGGCCCGACGCTTCTCGATCTCGGCCCGATCTCTGTTGCCACCGACAATTTTAGTCGCCAACCGCCCATTGTCAACCATTTCGGACAATCAGCAGTCTCTTTCCGATAAACCTGCGCACCTGAAGAACGGCCCCAGATCCCCCACGCCCGGCATGCCACGGCGCCGCGCGGCGGCACGGCACGGCTCACGGCTCACGGCTCACAGTGCGCGACGGCACGGCGCAGCCCATGAGCCGCTCAGCGGGCGACGTCGTCGTGAGGGTGTTGCCCGCGCATCGCAGGAGCGGTGGCGAGGCCCTCGTCGAACAGGTGGCAACACGTTGACTCCGACGATCGTCGACCCCCACGATGCGGGATGGCGGCAGCCATTCGCCGCACCACCGGCAGCGCGCCCCTCCCTTTGGGGTACTGAGCCGGTGCACCGAACAACGCTGTTCCCAGGGGGGACCCGCAATGACCCAACAGTTCTTTCAAAGCCGTGTTCGAGCAGTCCTGGGCGCAACCTGCATCGGCGCGCTCGGCCTCACCCTGGCCGCGGCACCAGCCGGCGCCGCGCCAAAGGCTGACCACATCCCCGACTCGATCGCCGATTCACTCACCGCAGTCCCGGCCGTCGAAGGACCGATCCAGGAGACCGGGGTCAGCTACCTGTGGTCGACGATGGACCACGCCCGGGTGCCGCTCGACCTGACCGCACGCGGCTACGTCGAGGAGGAGTTCTTCCTCTCCGGGACCGCGAACGTCTATGACAACGCCGGCGGCGAGCTCACTGTCGTCGACGAGGATGTGCCCTACGTCAACAACATCCTCGTCCGCCGTCCGGCCAAGAAGTCCGAATCCTCGGGGGTGGTGCTCGTGGACATCCTCAACGCCTCCAACGGCTTCCCCGGCGAGGACCACTGGCGCCGGATGTGGGACTGGGCCATGGACGAGGGACACACCGTCATCGGCGTGACGTCCAAGCCCATCCAGGTCGACGCCCTGAAGAACTTCGATCCGGCGCGCTACGCGGACCTCACCTGGGACGTCGCGGACGTGCCGCGCGAGCCGATCATCGCCGACCCGGCGGACCCGAGCTCGTTCAACCCGTTCATGGTGGTGCCCGGTGCCGAGGAGGGCCTCGCCTGGGACATCCTCACGCAGGTCGGCACCCTGCTCGACGCCAAGGACGGCCGTGCGGTCCTTGGCGGGCAGAAGGCCAAGACCGTGCTCCTCATGGGCCAGTCCCAGTCGGGCGTCTACCTTAACACCTACGCCAGCAACTTCCACGAGGTGGTCACCGCGGCCAACCGTGGGCCGGTGTTCGACGGCTACCTCGACAGTGTCGGCGCGGTCCTCGAGCGTCCGCTGCGCCAGGCCGACCACGACGGCTTCGTCGCCGTGCCCGGGTCCGAGCCCGCGCTCGACGTCCCGTTCATCAGCGTCACCTCCGAGGGCGACGCCGGGCTCTTCGGCACGGGCACGCTCGCCCAGAAGGAACTGCCCGAGAACCGGCGGCACTGGCAGGTGCCGGGTACCCCGCACACCGACCTGCTCTCGACGGTGATCCCGGCCGATGCCGAGATCTACCGGGCTGGGCGGCTCCCGAACACCGCCGTCCATGACCAGGCGTTCCGTGACGCCCTGAACCCCTACCCGCTCGAGCCGACCATCATCGGCGCGGCCGAGGCGCTCATCTCCTGGGCCAAGACCAACACGCCCGCCGCCCCTTCACTGTGGTTCGACCAGTCCGCCGGAACCCTGGTGCGCGACGCCGACGGCAACGTCACCGGTGGTGTGCGGTCCGGCCTTGTCGAGCACCCGCTCGGCGCCTACCGCGGCGCTGTCACCCCCGGCGCGGTGTACGGCTCGGTCGACCTCATCTCGGCGGACGAGTTCGCATCCCGCTACGGCACCCGCACCGAATATCTCGCTCTGATCGCCGAGGTAGACGGCGCCCAGATAGATGTCGGTTACCTCACCGAGTGGGGCGCCGAGTACCTCGCCGGCGTCGCGAACACGCTCATGGACCGCATGGGCGTTCCCGCCTGAGGCCCAGTCCCACACCGTGCGGCAGATCTTGCTGTCCCTCCTGGAGCCGGTCGACCGCGAGGGGTGAGCGGTGGTCACCC
>NZ_JBTSDU010000116.1:2670-10088 GCF_054605595.1 Georgenia sp.
GGGGGGTCCCCACGCCGGGACCGGGCACCGTGGCGCGGCCCGTCCGGCTGCTGCGACCGGGCCGGTCAGCTGACCGGTGCGATCGAGCCGAGCACCGCGCCACCGTCGACGGCGAGCTCGGAACCGGTCATGAACGAGGACTCATCCCCGGCCAGGAACAACACCGCCGCGGTCACCTCCTCGGGGCGCCCGTAGCGCGGGATGCGCTGCGTCTCGACCAGGCTCGACCCCAGTCCGGCCGTCATGGGTGTGGCGATCGGGCCCGGGTGGATCGAGTTGACCCGGATCGTCGGGCCCAGATCAAGCGCGGAGGCCTTGGTGAGGCCTCGCACGCCCCACTTCGACGCGACGTATGGAGCGATGCCCGCATAGCCCATGAGCCCCGCCGTCGAGCTGATGTTGACGATCGTGCCGCCCCCGGCCGCCTTCATCCCCGGCGCCACGGCATGCGTGCCGAGGAAGACGCCGCGAAGGTTGACCGCGATCGTCCTGTCGAAATCGCCGACGGAGACCTCATCGACCGCGCCGAAGACGACGATCCCGGCGTTGTTGACGAGGATCGTGACGGTGCCGAACACCTCGCCCGCCTTCGCGAGCGCGGCGTCCCACGACGAAGGGTCCGTGACGTCGAGGTGGACGAACACCGTGGAGTCGCCCAGCTCCTCGGCAAGGGCCTCGCCCTCGTTGTCGAGCACATCCCCGATGGCGACCCGTGCGCCTTCTGCGACGAGTCCCCGTACATGAGACTCGCCCATACCCCTCGCGCCTCCGCTGACCAGCGCGACCTTGCCGTCGAACCTGCCCATGACGTGCTCCCCACGACCGGCCCGAGCAGCCGGTCACTCTCGGTCGCCTGAGCCCGCAGGTCGCCGGCCAGTGCGGCCTCCTCCTCCGGGAGGGATGTTTCGACGGTACGTGCGCGCGGCCAACGCGGGCCCGGGACGTAAGGCCCGCGTTCGACGTCGACGGCTCGGCTGCTGGGCAAGATGCGAGTCGGCGCGGGTACACGCACATTCAGGAGATCCGCTCTCGCGGTTTCCTTGCTGGTTCGCTTTCGACCGTTGAAACGCCGGCGAGCCGATGTGGGCACCCACCACCACACTGACGCCATGGACCTGCACGAGGCACGCACCCTGAAGCAGCACCTCGCCGCGTAGGTGCACGAAATCCTCGCCGACCGGCCGCGGGCCGCTGCCGCCGGCAGGGCGACCGGCGTCGCGCTCGGGCTGGCTCTCCGCGGCGACGGCGGGCGTCCTGAGCGCCCTGGGGGCACGCTCGCATAGGCCGGACTTCGGAGGTGGGGTCGTGAGCGACCTGGCACACGCCCGCGCCGCGAACGACCACCTACGCGCCCAGCTGGCCGGCTGCGAGGGCGTCGTCGGGCTGGGGATCGCCCGGGTGAAGAGTGGCTGCTGCCTGAAGGTGAACGTCTCCGCCCGGGAGGTGGTGGACCAGGTGCCCTCCTCCGTGGACGGGGTCGAGGTCCACGTCTCCCTCGTCGGCCCGATCACGTCGCAGGTCCGACGGCAACCGGCGCTCCGCACAGGAAGTGAGTCGCTCCGGCCCGCTGTCGGTCGTCGGGGTGACCATGGACGGGTCGGCGACGACCGACCGTGAGCGAATGGAGCGGGCATGGCAGTCATCACGACCGAGGTCGATACCGAAGGCGTCGAGGGCCCGCGGGTGTGGTGCACGGAGACCCGGATGTCAACACGGCTGATCGGCGGGTTCTGCGAGTGCTGCGGCGCCCGCGACCACGACTGGCGCTGACCGTCGGAGCCCGGGAACTCAGCGGCACGAACCGCCCGCCCGCGGCGGCGGCACCGCACTCTCGGGGTCCGTGACGTGGCCACGTCGTCGCAGGTCGGCCCGACACGGCAGAGTAGGCCCATGTACTTCGTCGGCATCGACCTCGCCTGGGGCGAGCGCAACCCCAGCGGTGTGGCCGTCCTCGACAGCGACGGACGGCTGGTCCACGTCTCCGCCCAGAGCACGGACGAGACGATCGTGGCTGCACTCGAGCCCTTCCGCGACGAACCCGCCCTGGTGGCGATCGACGCGCCGCTGGTGGTGACCAACGCGACCGGGAACCGCCCCTGCGAGGCGGCACTCAACCGGGACTTCGGCCGCTTCGACGCCGGCGCGCATCCCGCCAACACCGGGAAACCGGAGTTCGCGGGCGCCCCGCGCGGCGCCCGGGTGGCCAAGGCGCTGGGCCTGGACATCAACCCCGCCTCGGGACGGCCCCGCCGCGCCATCGAGGTCTACCCGCACCCGGCGACCGTGGCGCTGTTCGGGTTGGGCCGGACGTTGAAATACAAGCAGCGCCCCGGCCGCTCGTTCGACGAGCTGCACTCGGCGCTGCTGACGCTGATCGACCACATCCAGAGCCTGGCCGACGCCGAGACACCGATGGTCGTGACGGACCTCCCGGCCTGGCGCGACCTCACCGCCGCCGTGCGCGACGCGACGCGCAAGAGCGAGCTGCGGCACGCGGAGGACCAGGTCGACGCCGTGCTGTGCGCGTACGTCGCCCGCTTCGCCGCCGCCCACCCGGACCGCACCACCACCTACGGGGATCTGGAGACCGGGTACATCGTCACGCCGACCCTGCCGGCCGGCCTGGAGCCCAGCACCCGCACCGACGCCGTGCCCGACGCCGTCAAGCAGGCGGTGCAGGCCTACGCGGTCGGGTTCGAGCAGCTGCAGGGAGTCACCGACCGCTACGTCGCGCTCGTCACCGAGCTCCTCGACGAGGCCGGCATCAACTACCTCACCGTTGCCGGGCGCACGAAGTCGGTCGCCTCCTTCGCCGGCAAGGCCGCCCGCACGGTCGACGGCGCGCCGGTGTACACCGACCCGCTCAACGAGATCACCGACCAGGTCGGCGTCCGGGTGGTGACCTACGTGCTCGAGGACGTCCAGGCGGTGGTCGAGCTGCTCGCCGACCAGCTCAACCTCCTCGCCGACCGGGACATGGGCCTGGAGACCGCGCGAGCCGGCCGCTTCGGCTACGCCAGCCGACACGTGCTCGTCACGCTCGCCGACGCCGGCCCGGCGGTCGCCGAGCTGGTGGGCCGGACCGCCTCGGTGCAGATTCGCACCGTGCTCCAGCACGCATGGGCGGAGTTCGAGCACGACATCCGCTACAAGGGCACCGTGCCCGACGCCGACGCACCGGACCTCGATCGGCGCTTCGCCCTGGCGGCGGGCCTGATCGAGCTGGCCGACCGCGAGTTCTCCGCGATCCAGGACCGGATGCAGAACGGGATGAGCGACGCCGAGCACGACGAGGAGGCGGAGGACCCGCGCATCGGGGCCCAGGAGCTCGCGGCGTTCCTGGCCGGCCGGTTCCCCGGGGCCGGCTGGTCCCGCACCGACCACTACGAGTGGGTCTCCGGCCTGCTGCTCGAGCTGGGCGTGACGTCCCTGACCGAGCTGGGCGACGCGCTGCGCCCGGTCGACAGCGCGGCGATCAGCACCCGGATGGGCTACCGGTACCCGCCTGGTGCGGTCCGACGTCTCGATGACGCGCTGCTGTCGATCTTCGGCGAGCGGTACGTGGGCCTGCACAGCAATGCGCGGCGCGCCGCCGCGCTGCGCACCCGGCTGGAGAAGCTGCAGCCCGGACGGCCCGTCCCGGCGTCGGGCTGAGCGGTTCCCTCGGCGGCGGTCTCAGAGGCGGCCGAACGCCTCGTCGAGGTCGGCGATCAGGTCGGCGATGTCCTCCAGGCCCACGGACAGGCGCACCACGTTCTCCGGGACGGCGAGCGCCGTACCCCGCACCGAGGCGTGCGTCATCGCATCGGGGTAGCCGATGAGCGACTCGACCCCACCGAGCGACTCGGCGAGCTGGAACAGGTGCGTGCCCTCGGCCAGGGCGCGGGCCGCCGGGGCGCCGCCCGTGAGCGCGAGGGAGATCATGCCGCCGAAACCGGACATCTGCCGGGCGGCGACGTCGTGGCCCGGGTGCTCCGGCAGGCCCGGGTAGTAGACCCGCTCGACGGCCGGGTGGCCCACGAGGTGCTCCGCGATCGCCTGGGCGTTGGCGCAGTGGCGCTGCATGCGCACCGCGAGCGTCTTGATCCCGCGCACCGTGAGCCAGGCGTCCATCGGGGCGGAAACGGCGCCGACGGCGAACTGGAGGAAGCCGACCTTCTCGGCCAGCTCGTCGTCGTCCAGCACGACGACGCCGCCCAGGACGTCGGAGTGTCCGCCGATGTACTTCGTCGTGGAGTGCACGACGACGTCGGCCCCCAGCGCGAGCGGGTTCTGCAGCGCCGGGGAGGCGAACGTGTTGTCGACGACGACGCGCAGCCCGGCGCCGTGTCCCACCTCGGCGAGCGCGGCGATGTCGGTGATCTTCATGAGCGGGTTGCTCGGCGTCTCGACCCACAGCGCCTTCGTGGCACCGGGCCGGACGGCGGCGCGCACCGCGTCGGCATCGGCGACGTCGGTCGCGGTGATCTCCACGCCCCAGGCGCCCAGCACGCGGGAGAGCAGCCGGTAGGTGCCGCCGTAGACGTCGTTGCCGAGGACCACGTGGTCGCCCGGCCGCAACATCGCCCGCAGCACGGTGTCCTCGGCGGCGAGGCCGGAGGCGAAGGAGAAGGCGTGCGCGCCACCCTCGAGGGAGGCGAGCAGCGTCTGCAGCGACGTGCGGGTGGGGTTGGCGCTGCGGTTGTACTCGTAGCCGCCACGCAGGCCGCCGATGCCGTCCTGGACGAACGTGGACGTCTGGTAGATCGGCGGGATCACCGCACCGGTGGTGGGGTCGAACTCCTGGCCTGCGTGGATGGCCCGGGTGTCGAAGCCTGTCATGGTCTCTCCTCAGGCGCCGGCGAAGGCCAGCAGGTCGTGGCGGGTGAGCATGCCGATCGGTTTCCCGGCGTCGGCGACGAGCAGGGCATCCGTGCCGGCGAGGGCGGCGTGGGCCGCCGGCACCGACTCGTTGACGCCGATGAGTGGCAGCGGCGGGCCGACGACGGTCGTGACCGGGTCGTCGAGGTGGGCGGCCCCGGTGAGGACCCGGTCCACCAGGTCCCGCTCGCGCACCGCGCCGGCGACCTCCCCCAGCACCACGGGCGGTTCGGCCGTCAGGACGGGCAGCGCAGCGGCGCCGTGCGCGGTGAAGGCCGCGACGGCGTGCCGGACGGTGTCCTCGGGGCGGATGTGCACGAGTTCGGGCAGGTCGCCGGTGCGGGCCCGCAGCACGTCACCCACGGTGGGTTCGCCGTCGCCGGGGTGGAAGCCGTGGGCGCGCATCCACGTCTCGTTGAAGATCTTGCCGAGGTAGCCGCGGCCGCCGTCGGGCAGCAGGACGACGATGACGTCGTCGGCGGTGAGGTTCTCGGCGGCGCGCAGGGCGGCGACGACGGCCATGCCGCTGGACCCGCCCACGAGGATGCCCTCCTCCTCGGCGAGACGGCGCGTCATGGCGAAGGAGTCGGCGTCGGAGACGGCGATGACGTCGTCGACCACGGACCGGTCGTAGGCGCCGGGCCAGAAGTCCTCACCGACCCCCTCGACGAGGTAGGGCCGGCTCGTTCCGCCGGAGTAGATCGAGCCCTCCGGGTCCGCGCCGATGACGCGCACGGCACCGTCGGAGATCTCCTTGAGGTAGCGGCCGGTGCCGGAGATCGTGCCCCCGGTGCCGACGCCGGCGACGAAGTGGGTGATGAGCCCCTCGGTGTCGCGCCAGATCTCGGGCCCGGTGGACTCGTAGTGGCTGAGCGGGCCGTTGAGGTTCTCGTACTGGTTCGGCTTGAAGGCGCCGGGGATCTCCTGCGCCAACCGGTCGGACACGCCGTAGTAGGACTCGGGGCTGTCCGGGGCGACGGCCGTCGGGGTGACGACGACCTCGGCACCGTAGGCGCGCAGCACGCTGCGCTTGTCCTCGCCGACCTTGTCCGGGACGACGAACACGCACCGGTAGCCGCGCTGCTGGGCGATGAGCGCGAGGCCGACGCCGGTGTTGCCCGACGTCGGCTCGACGATCGTGCCACCGGGCTTGAGCTTGCCCTCGGCCTCGGCGGCGTCGATGATCCGCTTCGCGATGCGGTCCTTGCTGGAGCCGCCGGGGTTGAGGTACTCGAGCTTGACGAGCACCGTGGCCCGTACGTCACCGATGACGCGGTTGAGCTTCACCAGTGGGGTGTTGCCGACGAGGTCGACGATGGTCTGGGCGTACTTCATGGGGACGCATCCTTTGGGAGCGCGCGGCCGGTGCGGGCTTCGGCTGGGCTGAGCGGCCAGGCTCAGCGACGACACGGACGGGCCGAAGACATGGGGCGACTCTAGCCGACGCCGCACCGGTGGCGCCGTCAGGCGTCGCGACTCCGGAGCAGGTACGCCCCGCCGGTCAGGGCGGCCACGGCGTAGGCGCCGACGACGGCGACACCCTGCCACGCCGTCAGGTCCGGGTTCGCCCCGAACGTGCCGCTGACGCCCAGGAAGGACATGGCCGCGGGGAGCGGCGCATAGGTGAGCACGTCCTGGACCCAGTCGATGTTGATGAACTGCAGGATCATCGGGACGAGCAGGAGCAGGCCGAGGACCGCGGTGATCGTGCCGGCCGTGTGGCGGAGCACCGCGCCGAGGCCGAGGGCCATGAGGGCCGCGGCGATGAAGAAGAACGTCATGCCGCCGAAGACTTGCCACGTCACCGAGTCGTCCAGGGCGGGCACGAGGTCGTGGTCGGAGAGGAACGGTCGCGAGACCGCGAACGAGACGGCCAGGCTGACCGCGCTCACCACGATCGTCAGAACCGTCAGGGCGAGGGCCTTGGCGGCGAGGACCGGGAGCCGGGTGGGCACCGCGGCGAACGTGGAGCGCACCATGCCGGTGGAGTACTCCCCGGTCATGAGGAGCACGCCGAGGACGGCGACCGTGACCATGCCGAGCCGGTAGCCGCCGGCGACGATCTCGGCGCCGTGCGGCGTCGGCATACCCATGGTCACCGCGTCCCCGACCAAGAAGTCGAGCGAGGACGCCTGGGCGAGGGAGAGGAGCGCCATGACGACGACGGTGACGGCCATGGTCCACCACGTCGAGCGCAGCGAGAGCAGCTTGATCCACTCCCACGCATCACCCCACCGAACGTGCGGCGGGCGTCGACGCGGCTCGTGGGGCCGGCCGCGCGGCGAGCACTCGCCGCGCGGTCCGGGGACTGGGACAGGATGGTGGTGCTCATCGCACGGCCTCCAGGGCCTCGTGGGCGGTCTCGGAGCGGTACTCGACCGCGTCCTGGGTCAGGGACATGTAGGCCTCCTCCAGGCTGGCGCGTTGCGGCGTCAGCTCGTGCAGGACGATGCCGTGGGCGGCAGCGGTCTGACCGACCTGCTCGGCGGTGACGCCGTGCAGCTGGAGCACACCGGTCGCCGGCGTGGTGAAGGTCGCGCCGGCCGGCCCGAGGAGGG
>NZ_JBTSDU010000117.1:0-10073 GCF_054605595.1 Georgenia sp.
GACGGGTGGGCGGGTGGAGCGCTGGATCGTCTCCGCTACCGGCCTACGGGGCTGATGCCCAGCGAACGCCCGGCGAGCCCCCGGGCGCGGTGGCTGAGGGTGCGGGCGAGCAAGACCATCGCTTCCTTGGCGGGGCTGTCCCCGTTGCGGAGCACGAGGGGCACCCCGGCGTCGCCGGCCTCGCGCAGGCTCTGCTCCAGGGGGACCTGGGCGATCAGCGGCACGTCGTAGCCGAGGGCCCGACCAAGCTCGCCGGCCACCCGCTCACCGCCGCCGGAGCCGAAGATCTCGGCGCGGGAGCCGTCCGGCTGCTCGAGCCAGGACATGTTCTCCACCACGCCGACGACGTGCTGGTGCGTCTGCTCGGCGATGATCCCGGCCCGCTCGGCCACCTCGGCGGCGGCGACCTGGGGTGTGGTGACGACGAGGATCTCGGAGTTCGGCAGGAGCTGCGCCACGGAGATCGCGATGTCGCCGGTCCCGGGCGGCAGGTCCAGCAGGAGGACGTCGAGGTCGCCCCAGAACACGTCGGCGAGGAACTGCTGGAGCGCGCGGTGGAGCATGGGGCCGCGCCACACGACGGGCCGCCCGTTCGGGGTGAACATCCCGATCGAGATGACCTTCACGCCGTGCGCGACGGGCGGCAGGATCATGTCGTCGACCTTGGTCGGCGGGTGCTCCACGCCCAGCATGCGAGGGAGGGAGAAGCCGTAGATGTCGGCGTCGACCACCCCGACCTTGAGCCCGTCCGCGACCATCGCGGCGGCGAGGTTCGCCGTCACCGAGGACTTCCCGACGCCGCCCTTGCCGGACGTCACCGCGTAGATGCGGGTGAGAGAGCCCGGCTTGGCGAAGGGGATCTCGGGCTCCGCGACACCGCCGCGGAGCATGGTGCGCAGCTCCTTGCGCTGCTCGTCGGTCATCACGCCCATCTCGACGCGGACCTCGGTGACGCCGTCGATCGCGCCGACGACGTTGTTGACGTCCCGGGTGATGGTGTCCTTCAACGGGCACCCCGCCGTCGTGAGGTCCACCCCGACCACCACGAGACCGCCGGGTTCGACGTCGACCGAGCGGACCATGTTCAGCTCGGTGATGGGGCGGCGGATCTCGGGATCGATGACGTTGACGAGCTCGGCCTGCACGGCCTCGACGGTGGGAGCGCTCATGCCCTACATGGTAGGCGGCATCGCCCCGGTGCCGTGTCCGCCGTCCGTCGGCGTCCCCGGCAGCGGGGTGCCGGGCTGCTCGGTGACGAGCGCGAGCTCGCGTTCGAGCTCGCGGATGCGCTCGTCGCGCTCCTCGACGATGTCCTCCAGCAGGCCACGCAGCTCTGAGCGCACGAAGTCACGGGTGGCGACGTCGTTCATCGCCAGCCGCAGCGCCGCCATCTCACGCGCCAGGTACTCCGTGTCCGCGAGGTTGCGCTCGGCGCGCTGCCGGTCCTGCTCGGCGCTGACGCGGTCCCGGTCGGTCTGCCGGTTCTGCGCGAGCAGGATCAACGGCGAGGAGTAGGACGCCTGCAGCGACAGCATGAGGGTGAGCACGGTGAAGCCGAACGCGGCGGAGTCGAAGCGCAACGACTCGGGCCCGTAGGAGTTCCACAGCAGCCAGGCCGCGGTGAAGATCGTCAGGTACAGCAGGAACCGGGGTGTGCCCATGAATCGGGCGATGCCCTCGGAGAAGCGGCCGAAGAACTCCGGGTCGACCCGGGGCCCGCGGGGGAGCCAGCGCCGGCGTGCCTCGAGCGGGGTGTCGAGCCGGTCAGCCATGTGCGTTCCTCGTCATCGCCTCGTCGGTGACGTCCTCGTCGGCGTCGCGCCAGTCGTCCGGCAGCAGGTGGTCGAGCACGTCGTCGACCGAGACGGCGCCGAGGAGGCGATGCTCGTCGTCGACCACGGGCAGGGCGGTGAGGTTGTAGGTGGCCAGCAGCCGGGTGACCTTGCCGATGTCGTCATGGGTGTGCAGGGGGTCGAGGTCGTCGTCCAGCAGGGCGCCCACCAGCTGGTGCGGGGGCTCGCGCAGGGCGTGCTGGAGGTGCACGACGCCGAGCAACCGGCCCGTCGGGGTCTCGAGCGGGGGACGCACCACGAAGAACATGGCGGAGAGCGCAGGTGTGACGTCCTGCCGGCGGGCGTGTGCGAGGGCGGTGGCCACGGTGGTCTCCGGTGCGAGCACGATCGGCTCGGTCGTCATCAGACCGCCGGCGGTGTGCTCGCCGTAGGCGAGCAGGCGGCGCACGTCCTCGGCCTCCTCGGGCTCCATGCGCTCGAGGAGTTTGCGTGCGGTCTCCTTGGGCAGCTCGGACACCAGGTCGGTCGCGTCGTCGGGTTGCATGGCGTCGAGCACGTCGGCCGCCCGCTCGAGGTCGAGGCCGGAGACGATGGAGACGCGGTCCTCGTCGCCGAGTTCCTCGAGTACGTCCGCGAGCCGCTCGTCGTCCAGCGCGGCGGCCACCTCGAGGCGACGGACGTAGGTGAGGTCGCGCAGGGCGTCGGCGACGTCCGCGGGCTTGAGGTTCTCGAACATGGCGAGCAGCGTCGTCGCGCCCTGCTGGGCGGCGCTCTCACCGAGGCCGGTGACGTCCCCGACATCGACCAGCACGGCGTCCCCGCGGCGTCGCAGCGGCCCGCGGCCCGGCCGTTCGCGCCGCACGAAGAGCTTGGTGACGAGCCAGTCCCGGTTGCGTTGCTGCTCGATCGCGAGGTCCTCGACGATGCCGGTGCCCGAGCCGTCCCGGAACGTGACCTGCCGGTCGAGCAGCTCCCCGACGGCGAGGCTCTCGGTGGGCCGGCGGGCGAAGCGGCGGATGTTGAGCAGGCCCGTGGTGATGACGGCGCCGGCGTCGATGCTGGTGACCCGGGTGAGCGGGACAAAGACCCGGCGCTTGGCGGTGACCTCGACGACGAGGCCCACCGCGCTCGGCGCCCCCTTGAGGCGGACGAGCACGACGACGTCGTAGACGCGCCCCACCTGGTCGCCCAGGGGGTCGAAGACGGGGGTTCCCGCCAGGCGTGCGACGTACACACGGCTGGGGCGGCTGCCGCTCCGGAGGGTCTGGGTGCTCACGTCGGCCAGCCTAGGCCAGGGGGGCGGCGTGGACGGCCTGAGGCGGTGCCGGCGTGGACGGAGGTGGTGCCGGCGTGGACGGCCTGAGGCGGTGCCGGCGTGGACGGCCTGAGGCGGTGCCGGCGTGGACGGACGGCGGTGCCGGCGTGGACGGCCTGGCCAGCGGCGGTGCGGTGGAGCAAGATCGAGGCATGGCCATGATGCGCAAACAGCCCGCCCCCCGGACACCTACGCTCCCCACAGGTGTCGAGGTCGCCTCGTTCCGGACCTACCTGGAAGCGCAGCGGGCGGTCGACCGACTCTCCGACGCGGCGTTCCCGGTCCAACAGGTGACCATCGTCGGCACGGACCTGCGGCTCGTGGAACGCATCACCGGGCGGCTGACGTATGCGCGGGTGGCCGGCGCCGGGGCCATGAGTGGCGCCTGGTTCGGGCTCATGATCGCCCTGCTCTACTGGGTGTTCACCCCGTCGGGCGACATCCCGCTGCTGGCCGGCATCCTGATCGGTGCCGCGTTCGGCATCCTGTTCACCGTGGTGTCCTACGCCTTCACCGGCGGCAAGCGCGACTTCACGTCGGCCAGCCAGGTGGTCGCGGGAAGCTACAGCATCCTGTGTGCGGCGGAGGGTGCCGGGGAGGCCCGCCGGCTGCTGGCCGACGCCGGCGGCGCCACGCGGCACGGGACGGCCGCGGCCCGGCCTGCGGTCACCAACCCGTACGGCGCGCCGCCCACGTCGCCGGGCTGGACGCCGCCGTCCGGCACAGCACCGCCGTCCCCGGGCCCGACGCCGCCGCACGCCCCGCCGTCCCCGGGCGCGACGCCGCCGCACGCCCCGCAGTCCCCGGGTCCGACGCCGCCGGGGGCGCCGCCGGCACGCTCGGCCGAGCGGCCGCGCTACGGGCTGCGCCTGGAGGACCTGGAGCAGGCCGACGCCCCGGCCGAGGGCACCCCGGCTGAGGGCACCCCGGGCGGGGACGACCCTGCGGGCGGCACCGGCGGCGCGGGCCCGGCCGAGGACGCCCCGGCCGACGGCACCCACGGATCGCGATGAGCATTCCCGTCGGCCTCTCCACGTCCTCGGTCTACCCCGGCGGCGTGCGGGAGACGTTCTCCCTCGCGAGGGACCTCGGCTACGACGGCGTCGAGATCATGGTGCTGCGGGACCCGGACAGCCAGGACGCAGCCCGCGTCCGGGAGCTGAGCGACGAGCACGAGTTGCCGGTGCTCGCCATCCATGCCCCGACACTGCTGCTCACCCAGGGCGTGTGGGGCAAGGACCCCTGGGACAAGATCGATCGCTCGACGGAGCTCGCGCACGAGGTCGGGGCCGACGTCGTCGTCGTCCACCCGCCGTTTCGGTGGCAGCGCAGCTACGCCGAGCACTTCGTCGGGGCGATCGCCGAGCGGGAGCGCGTGGACCGCATGCGGCTCGCGGTGGAGAACATGTTCCCCTGGCGGGCCAAGACGTCGCGGCGGGAACGGACCATGCAGGCCTACCTGCCCGGGTGGGACCCGCAGGGTCAGGACTACTCCTCGGTCACGCTCGACCTGTCCCACACCGCCACGGCCGGCCTGGACCGCGAGGCGACGATCGCCATGGCGGACGAACTGTTCCCGCGCCTGGCCCATCTGCACCTGGCCGACGGCACCAACACGTTCATGGACGACCACCTCGTGCCGGGCCGCGGGGACCAGCCGTGCGCGGAGGTGCTCGAGATGCTCGGCTCCCAGCGGTTCGCCGGCTCGGTGGTGGTCGAGGTCAACACCCGCAAGAGCTCCGGCGTGGGCCGGCGGGCGGCGCTGGCCGAGTCCCTCGCGTTCGCCCGCGAGCACCTCGTCGCCGGCGCTGCCCGCGCCGTGGCGCACCTGTTCGACGAGGCGCCCGAGGACGGCTGATCAGCCGAGGAGGCGCGCCATCCAGGCCTCGATCTCGTCGGGACTGCGGGGGATGGCCACGGACAGGTTCTCGACGGACCCATCGGGGCGGACCAGGACGTCGTCCTCGATGCGCACGGCGATGCCGCGCAGCTCCTGGGGCACCTTGAGGTCGTCCTCGCGGAAGTACAGGCCCGGCTCGATCGTGAAGATCATCCCGGGGCGGAGTTCGCCGTCGAGGTACATCTCGCGGCGGGCCTGCGCGCAGTCGTGCACGTCGATACCGAGGTGGTGGCTGGTCCCGTGGACCATCCAGCGGCGGTGGTACTGGCCCTGGGGGGCGAGCGACTCCGCCGCGGAGACCGGGAGCATGCCCCAGTCGGCCAGGTGGGCGGCCAGGACCTCCATCGCGGCGGCGTGCAGGTCCCGGAACTTCACGCCGGGCTGTGCGGCGCGGGCGAAGGTGGCGTCGGCGGCCGCGAGCACCGCCTCGTACACCTTCCGCTGCGCCGGGGTGAACCGACCGTCGACCGGGAGGGTGCGGGTGACATCGGCGGTGTAGAGGGAGTCGACCTCCACCCCGGCGTCGACCAGGACGAGCTCGCCGGGCCGCACGACGCCGTCGTTGCCGATCCAGTGCAGCGTGTTGGCGTGGTTGCCCGCCGCGGCGATGGTGTCGTAACCGAGGCCGTTGCCCTCCTCGCGGGCGCGGGCGCCGAAGACCCCCTCGATGACGCGCTCGCCGCGGTGGTGGGCGACGGCGCGGGGCAGGGCTCGCACGATGTCGTCGAAACCCCGGGCCGTGGCGGCAACGGCCGCACGCATCTGGCCGATCTCGTGGTCGTCCTTGACCAGGCGCAGCTCGGAGAGCATCTCGGCCAGCTCGGCGTCGGCCTTCGCGGCATCCTCGGCCACCCCGGCCTGCCGGCGCACGGCGGCGACCTGGGCCTCGACGGCGACGTCGGAGGCGGGCACCACGCGCACCTGAACCTGGCCGACGCCGACGTCCTTGGCGAGGGCATCGGCGAAGGTGTCGATGTGCTCGGCGCGCAACCCGGTCCGGGCCGAGATCTCCTCGAGCGAGGGACGCACCCCGACCCAGAGCTCGCCGTAGCGGGAGTCGGCGTAGAACTCCTCGGTGTCGCGTGCGGCGCGGGGCCGGAAGTACAGGACCGCCTCGTGGGTGGGGGTCTCGCCGTCGCCGGTGGCGCCGTCGACCGGGTGCAGCACGAGCACGGCGTCGGGCTCCTGGTCGGTGCCCAGCCCGGTCAGGTGAGCGAACGCCGAGTTCGGACGGAAGCGGTAGTCGTTGTCGTTGGCGCGCACCACGAGCTGGCCGGCGGGCACGACGAGGCGCTCGCCGACCAGGCGGCGGCCGAGCTCGGCGCGGTGCGCGGCGGCGCTCACCGCCCCGGCACCCAGCTCCGGGAGCGCGTCCGGGCGCGGCCCCCACCCGTCGGCGATGAAGGTGCGGAACGCCTGGCTCGTGGGCCGCTGGGAGCGGTTGCTGCCCCGTTCGCTGAGGGGCTGGTCGTCGGTGGTGGGCTGCGTTTCGGTCATGCCATCCATGATGGCACCCGGCGATGACATCCCCGCGAGCACGTACGCTGACCACTGTGTCAGCAGTCGAGACGGTGCGCATCGATCCGCACACGCACTCCACCGTCTCCGACGGCACCGACACCCCCACCGGGCTCATGCACGCCGCCGCGGACGCCGGGCTGGACGTCGTCGGCCTCACCGACCACGACACCGTGGGCGGGTGGGCGGAGGCCGAGCGTGCCGTCGCCGGGACCGGGGTGGCGCTGCTGCGTGGCGCCGAGGTCTCGTGCCAGGTCCGCGGCGTGACCGTGCACCTGCTGAGCTACCTGCACGACCCTGCTGAGCCCGCGCTCGCCGCCGAGATGGAGCGCGCCCGTACCTCGCGGTGGGACCGGGCCCGCGTCATGGTCGACAAGATCGCCCGGGACTTCCCGATCACCTGGGAGCTCGTCGCGGCGCAGATCGCCGACGGCGCGACGGTCGGCCGCCCCCACATCGCCGACGCGCGCGGCGCCGCCGGCGTCGTGCCGGACCGCAGCGCCTGCTTCGAGACGATCCTGTCCGTTCGGGGCCCGTACTACGTGCCCTACCACGCACCGGGGGTCGTCGAGGCCGTCGCCATGGTGCGGGCGGCGGGCGGGGTGCCCGTCATGGCGCACCCGCGCGCGAGCGTTCGCGGCCGGGTCGTCGGTGACGCGGTGATCGCCCAGATGGCCGACGCCGGGCTCGCGGCCCTCGAGATCGACCACCGGGACCACACCGGCGGCGCCGTCGCCGAGCTCGAGGCCCTCGCGGCGCGGCTCGGGCTCGCGCGCACGGGCGCCAGCGACTACCACGGGTCGTCGGGCAAACCGAACCTGCTGGGTGAGCACGGCACCGCGCCCGCGGTGCTGGAGATGATCGAGAGCGAGGGGTTTCTCCCGGTGGTACGACCGTGAACGAGATCATCGACGTCACGCTGCTGTCGACGACGTTCTTCACCCTGTTCGTCATCATGGACCCGCCGGGGACCGTCCCGGTGTTCCTGGCGCTGACCTCGACGATGACGGCGAAGCAGCGCACCCGGGCGGCGCTCGAGGCGACGCTGGTCGCGTTCGGCGTCATCCTGGTGTTCACGCTGTTCGGGCAGTACATCCTGAACTTCCTGCACATCTCCGTGCCGGCGCTGCAGCTCTCCGGCGGCCTGCTGCTGCTGCTGGTCGCCATGGAGCTGCTGACCGGGAAGGCGGAGAGCCCCTCGCCGTCGGCCAGCAGCGTGAACGTGGCGCTCGTCCCCCTGGGCACGCCCCTGCTCGCCGGGCCCGGTGCGATCGTCACCGCCATGCTCGCCGTGGGGGGTGCCGACGGCTCGGTGGCGGACTACGTGGCGATCGGCGTCGCGCTCGTCGCCGTCCACCTGGTGCTGTGGGTGGCGATGCGTTTCGCCGGGGTCATCCACCGGGTGCTCGGCGAAGGCGGCACCACCCTCGTGACCCGGCTGGCCGGCCTGCTGCTCGCCGCCATCGCGGTCCAGCTCATGGCCGACGCGGTGTTCGCCTTCATCGCCCAGGAGTTCTGAACGCGGACGTCGGCAGGACCGCGAGGAGCACGTGCGGGTCGAGCACCGAGTCGGGCCCGGCCGTGCTGGCGGGGTCCGACTCGGTCGTGGCGCGCCAGGCGCTCGTGCGTCAGCCCTGCGTACCCTCGCCGGCCTGCCCGCCGCGGGTGCGACGGCGCGGGCGGCGACTGCGGGGACGCTCACCGTCGGCCGCGCGCCCCGCCGGGCCGGACTCGCGGCCGCCGCGCGGACCGCCGTCGTGGCGCTCGCCACGGTGACCGCCGTCCCGCCCGCTGTCATGGGCGCCGTGCCGCTTCCCGGTCTCGCCGAGGTCCTCGATCTGCTCGGCGTCGAGGCCGGCACGCGTGCGTGCCCCACGCGGGAGCCGCCCACCGGTGCCCTCGGGGATGCTGAGATCGGCGAACAGGTGCGGGGAGGTGTGGTAGGTCTCGACCGGGTCCGCGGCACCGAGCCCGAGCGCCTTGTTGATGAGCGACCAGCGCGGCATGTCGTCCCAGTCCACGAACGTCACGGCCGTGCCGGTGTTGCCCGCGCGGCCGGTGCGGCCGATGCGGTGCAGGTAGATCTTGTCGTCCTCGGGGCACTGGTAGTTGATGACGTGGGTGACGTCGTCGACGTCGATGCCGCGGGCCGCGACGTCGGTGGCGACGAGCACGTCCACCTTGCCGGACCGGAACGCGCGCAGCGCCTGCTCGCGGGCGCCCTGGCCGAGGTCGCCGTGGATGGCCGCGGCGGCGAAACCACGCTCGGTCAGGTCCTCGGCCACCCGGGCGGCGGTGCGCTTGGTGCGGGTGAAGACGATGGTGAGCCCGCGCCCCTCGGCCTGGAGGATGCGGGCGACCATCTCGACCTTGTTCATCGCGTGCGCCCGGTAGACCACCTGCCGGGTGTTCTTCACGGTCGCGCCCTGGTCGTCGGGGTCCTGCGCGCGGATGTGCGTGGGCCGGCTCATGTAGCGGCGCGCCATCGCGACGACGGCGCCCGGCATGGTCGCGGAGAACAGCATGGTGTGGCGGTTCGCGGGCGTGCCCGCCAGGAGCGTCTCGACGTCGGGCAGGAACCCGAGGTCGAGCATCTCGTCGGCCTCGTCCAGGACGACCGTACGGACGTCGTGCAGGTCGAGGATGCGCTGCTTGAGCAGGTCGATCATGCGTCCGGGTGTGCCGACGACGACCTCGGTGCCGCGGTTCAGCGCCGCGATCTGCGGCTCGTAGGCGCGGCCCCCGTAGACCTGCACGATGCGCACGCTGCGCCGCCGGCCCGCGGTCGAGAGATCGTCCGCGACCTGCTTGGCGAGCTCGCGCGTGGGCACGATGACCAGGGCCTGGGGCTTGCCCGGCTCCGCGAGGTCGTCCCAGCCGTCCTCGCCCGGGGCGATGACGTCCTCGAGCAGTGGGATGCCGAAGCCGAGCGTCTTGCCGGTACCGGTCTTGGCCTGGCCGATGATGTCGTGGCGCTTCAGCGCGACGGGCAGGGTGAGTGCCTGGATGGGGAACGGGTGGGTGATGCCGACGTCCCGCAGGGCCGCGACGATCGGTTCGGAGACGCCGAAGTCCGCGAAGGACGTCTCGACGAGATCCTCGGTGATGCCCGCGTCCGTGATGTCCGGGGTGACGTCCTCGACGACGGGGGCCGGGCCCTCGACGTCCTCGAGCACGCCGGAGGTGGTGATGAGTTGAGTCATATGGAGATATGCCTTGTCGGTCTCGTGGCGGCACGCGCGCCGCCCGACGAGGACGTCGGGGCGCAAGAGACCGTGCCACCTGCTCGTGGCAGCCGATCGTGGGTGTCGCGCCGCGAAATGCGGCTCAGGCTTGAATATCTACGAGACGACCGGGCAACCGTGTACGCCTCAGGGTAGCGCGCCGGACCCACCGGTGGCGGGGGAGCCCGCGTGGCGCCCCTCACACGAGCCGGTCAGACCCAGATCCGCGAGTAGCGGTTTATGACCGTCCTGACGGTTGAGAATCGTTCCTGGTAGGCGATTCTGCGGTGCGTGGGCACGGTGATGGCCCGGCTCTCGCGCCG
>NZ_JBTSDU010000118.1:0-10026 GCF_054605595.1 Georgenia sp.
CCCCGAGCGCGGCGACGAGGAGGCCACCGGCCAGGGCGGGCAGCGCGGCGGTCCCGGGCGCGAGCCGCAGCGCGACCAGCACGACCGCCAGGTACCCGACGGGCACGAAGGCGGCGGCACCGGCGCCGGGCAGGCGCATCCGACGGGTCGCGGCGTGGACGAGCCCGAGGCTCAGGAGTGTGGCGCCCAGCGGCACGAGGGAGAGCGTCGCGCCGGCGCCGAGCGAGACGGGCACGCCGTGCGCGAGCAGCCAGAGCCCCGCACCGATCCCGGCTGCGGCCTGCCACGACGCCTCGCCGAGGGCCGGCGCCGCGGCGGTGGCGACGTAGGTCGCGACCGCGGGGACCACCAGGGCGAGCAGGCCGAACGAGGCCGACTCCGCGCCGGCGACCAGGCCGCGCAGCCAGCCCTCGGGCACGCCGGGGCGACGCCGCGACGGGGCGTCGATAACGTGCGGCGGGCGGGCCGGCGTGGTGGTGGACATCGCCTCCATCGTCCGGCCTCGGGGCCCCCGGTCGGCGTTGGCGGCGCGGCGTGTCGGCCCCGAGACGGCCCCCACCCCACCCTCATCCCCAACCCCACCCAACCCACCCCACCCCCACCAGCGCCGAACAGGCCCTACTGGACCATTCTTCGAGAGAATCGGTTCATCAGGGCCTGTTCGGCGGGGGGGCCGGGGGTCCGGCGGGGGGTGGCGGCGTCAGGCGCCGAGCAGCTCCCGGGCGATGCGTGCGGTCTCGGACGGCGTCTTGCCGACCTTGACCCCGGCCTCCTCGAGCGCGGCCTTCTTGGCCACCGCCGTCCCGGAGGAGCCGGAGACGATCGCGCCGGCGTGGCCCATCGTCTTGCCCTCGGGGGCGGTGAAGCCGGCCACGTAGCCGACGACCGGCTTGGTGACGTGCTCCTTGATGAACGCCGCGGCCCGTTCCTCGGCGTCGCCGCCGATCTCGCCGATCATGACGATGAGGTCGGTGTCCGGGTCGTCCTGGAACGCCTGGAGCGCGTCGATGTGGGTGGTGCCGATGATCGGGTCCCCACCGATGCCGATGCAGGTGGTGAAGCCCAGGTCACCGAGCTCGTACATCATCTGGTAGGTCAGCGTGCCGGACTTCGACACGAGCCCGATGCGCCCCGGCTGGGCGATGTTCGCCGGGGTGATGCCCACGTTCGACTCGCCCGGCGTGATGATGCCGGGGCAGTTCGGTCCGATGAGGCGCACACCCTTGGTCTGGGCGTAGGTGAAGAACTCGGCCGTGTCGTCCACCGGGATGCCTTCGGTGATGATGACGACGAGCGGCACGCCGGCGTCGACCGCCTCGATGACGGCGGCCTTGGCGTGGGCGGGCGGCACGAAGATGACCGACACGTCGGCGCCGGTGGCTGCACGGGCCTCGGCGACCGTGCCGAACACGGGCACGGACACCGGCCCGCCGGTGCGGTTCTCGGCGCCCGGTCCCACCGGGACGACGTCGAAGTCGACGCTGGTGCCGGCCTTGCGCGGGTTCACGCCGCCGACGATCTGCGTGCCGGAGTTGAGCATCCGGCTGGTGTGGATCTGCCCCATGGCACCGGTCATGCCCTGGACGATGACCTTGGAGGAGGAGTTCAGGAAGATCGACATGGTGTGGTGTTCCGTCCTTACTTCGCGGCCGCGAGCTCGGCGGCCTTGGCCGCGGCTTCGTCCATGGTGCCGACCAGGGTGATGAGCGGGTGGTTCGCCTCGGCGAGGATCCGACGGCCCTCGTCGACGTTGTTGCCGTCCAGGCGCACCACGAGCGGTTTGTCGGCGGAGTCGCCGAGGATCTCCAGCGCCTTGACGATGCCGTTGGCGACCTCGTCGCAGGCGGTGATGCCGCCGAAGACGTTGACGAACACGGACTTGACCTGCGGGTCGTGGAGGATCACGTCGAGGCCGTTGGCCATCACCTGGGCGTTCGCGCCGCCACCGATGTCGAGGAAGTTCGCCGGGCTCACGCCGTACTGCTCGCCCGCGTAGGCGACGACGTCGAGCGTGGACATGACCAGCCCGGCACCGTTACCGATGACGCCGACCTCGCCGTCGAGCTTGACGTAGTTGAGGTCGAGCGCCTTGGCCTTCGCCTCGAGCGGGTCGGCCGCGGTCTTGTCCTCGAGCCCGACGTTCTCGGGGTGGCGGAAGTCCGCGTTCGCGTCGAGCGTGACCTTGCCGTCCAGCGCGATGATGGCGCCGTCCTCGGTGCGCACGAGCGGGTTGACCTCGACGAGGGTGGCGTCCGCCTCCTTGTAGACGGTCCACAGCGTGCGGATGGCGCTCGCGACCTCGTCGGCGATCTCCGGGGCGAACCCGGCCTGCGCGACGATCTCGGCGGCCTTGGCCGCGTCGATGCCCACGATCGGGTCGACGGCGACGCGGGCCAGGGCCTCGGGGCGTTCGACGGCGAGCTGCTCGATCTCCATGCCGCCCTCGACGGACGCCATGGCGAGGTAGCGACGCTCGGACCGGTCCAGCAGGACCGAGAAGTAGTACTCCTCCGCGATCTTGGCGCCCTCGGCGATCATGACGCGGTGGACCGTGTGGCCCTTGATGTCCATGCCGAGGATCTCGCTCGCGCGGGCCTCGGCCTCCTCCGGGCTGTGCGCCAGCTTCACGCCGCCTGCCTTGCCGCGACCGCCGACCTTCACCTGCGCCTTCACGACGACGGTGCCGCCCCCCAGCGACTCCGCGGCCGCACGGGCCTCGGCCGGCGTCGTCGCGACGACGCCTCGCAGCACGGGTACACCGTGCTTCTCGAACAGGTCACGAGCCTGGTACTCGTACAGGTCCACCCCGATGGTCCTTCCGTCGACATCCAAAAATGCCTCGACATCGAGACATCTCCCACGAGGGTAGCGCGCCACCGCCCCTGACTCATCCCCGCCCACTGGGTGCAGGTGAGGAAGATCTCGTCCGCGCGGGGACGCCGGCAGGCGTGCCGCTGGGACGTTTCCGCGGAGACGCGGGCCGGGCTACGGCCTCGACGTCACCGCCGAAGCCCGTGCCGGTGCGTCTTCGTGGCCGGCCGAGCCGCCTGCGGACGTTTCCGCGGAGACGTCGCCGGAGTCCACGCGCACGCCCATGAGCCGCTCGGAGAGCTGGGCGAAAGCGCGTCCGACGGCGTCCGCGTAGAGGTTGGCCCCCTCGATGCCGGGGTGGATGTTGTCCGCCTGCAGCAGCTCCGGGCGGGCGGAGATGGCACCGTGCCAGTCCGCGATGATCGCGGTCGGATAGTCGGCGACGATCCGTGCGAGCGTCTCGTTCGCCTCCGGCACCCAGTAGCTGCCGCCGTACAGGTTGACCACGACGATCATCCGTTCGCCGAGCGCGTCGAGGACCCGGCGTACCAGCGCCTCGTCCCGCACGCCCGCGTTCGTCCCGAAGTCGAGGAAGACCGCCCGGCGCACCGTGCCCTCCGCGAGCCGGGCGGTGACCGCCACCTCCGCGTCCGGCCACTGCCGGATCGACCGGGCGTCGAGCATGATGCCGGGGAACGCGGCCTCGAGGCCGTCGACGCTGGTCACCACGATGGAGTCGCCGAAACCCGTGATCTCCTCGCCCGTGGGCATGGAGTAGTCGGCCGGCTCACCCGGTTCGCCCGCGTCACGAGACGCGCCGGCCGAGTCGGTCGTGGTGGGTGGGCCGGCCGGGGTGGGCGCAGCCCCGTCCGGTGGTTCCACAGCATCCTGCGCGGCGTCGACCGACGCATCGAGCGCGGCCTGGGCGGCCTCGATCTGCACCTGCGTCTGCGAGCGCTCCGGGGCGACCGCGATCGCGGCCAGGCTCAGCGCCACGGCGGCGGCGCCACCGGCGGCGACGACCCGGGCGAGGGTCCGGCGGCCGGGAACGACGCCGGCGAGCGCGCCCCACAGCTCCCGCCACGCACCCCGGAACCCGAGGATCCGCACGGGCTGCTCGAGGTGGCGGTAGGAGAGCGCGGCGACCCCGAGCGTGAGCGCCAGGGCCAGGCCCCGCACGCCCCAGTACCCCCAGGTGTCGTACGCGGTGGGCACGAGCTCGTCCACGACGAGGATGATCGGCCAGTGCCACAGGTAGATGCCGTACGAGCGCTCCCCGAGCCACTCCAGCGGGCGCAGCCGCATGAGCGCTCGGACCGGGCCGGTCGGCCCGAGCAGGCCCGCGAGCAGCACGGCCGTGAGGAGGCTGGCCAGCAGGATGCCGCCCCGGAACGTGAACGTGCTGGGCTGGCGGATGGTGAGCATCAGGACGGCGAGCCCGACCAGTGCGAGGAGCGAGACGAGCCCGCGCCACCGTCGCCACGGGCGGGCGCCCAGGATCCCGCCGTGCGGCGCGGCCCAGGTGAACGCGAGCGCGGCGCCGATCATCAGGCCGAACAGGTGCGTGTCCGTGCCGTAGTACACCCGGGTCGCGTCCTCCCCCGGGGTGTACAGGACGGCCATGAGCATTGCGGAGACTGCGCCGGCGCCGAGCGTGACCAGGGCGCGGCGCCGTGGGTCGGCGACGGCGGCGACGAGCCCGGCGAGGGTGACCGGCCAGAGCAGGTAGAACTGCTCCTCCACGGCGAGGGACCAGAAGTTCACGAAGAGTTGCGGGGCCGTGCTGGTGAAGTAGCTCGTCCCGGCGGCGATCTCCAACCAGTTGTTCGAGAATGTCAGCGCCCCGAGGGCCTGGCGTCCGATGGAGACGAGCAGGTCGGTGGCGGCGAGCCAGGCGAACGGGATGCTGACGAGCACCACGGCGACGAGCGCCGGCAGCAGGCGGCGTGCCCGGCGGAGCCAGAAGCGACGGAGGTCGATCCGATTCTTCGTGCCGATCTCGCGCAGCAGCAGCGTGGTGATGAGGAAGCCGGAGACGACGAAGAAGATGTCCACGCCGAGGAACCCGCCCGGCAGCGCGGCGGGGTGCAGGTGGTAGACGAGGACGGCGACGATCGCGAGCGCCCGGACCCCGTCGAGGCCCTCGATGTGTCCGTGGCGGGCACTCTGCCCGCGCGCACGCGCGGCCGGCCCGCGGGCGCGGGTTCCCACCTGCGTCTCAGCCACTTTCATCTCAGCCACGTTGCCTGCCTCCCGGGCCGGCGCTTCGTCGATGTCTAGAGGCTAGGCGTGGGCACCGACATCGCACAGGTAGACGCGCGGTTACCAGATGCGCGGTGGGAGGCGACTCACGGGCCGATGACCGGCCACGGACGTCCGCCACCGGGCAGGCGTCCGCCGCCGGGCGGACCGGGCTGGTCGGGCCGGCCGGGCAGGCTCAGAGCTTCGTCACCGGTGAGTAGCGCAGGAGCAGGCGCTTGACCTGGCCGCCGCCGAAGTCGACCTTTGCGACGGCGGAGGACCCGCCGCCCTCGAGCGCGACGACGGTGCCGAGGCCGTAGCTGTCGTGTGTGACCTTGTCCCCGACGTCGAGCCCGTGCCCGCCCTCGCCCGCGGCGCCGGACGTCGCCGTCTTCGCGGTCTTCTTCGCCTTGGTGGTGGAGGTGTCGCCCAGGCGGCCGGTGCGCACGGGAGTGCTGCGCGATCCGGACGGGCCCGCGGCACCCGCGCCGAAGCCGGTCCCGCCGCCAACGGTGCCGCCACCGGAGAAGCCACCACCGGAGTGACCGCCCCCGGAGTAGCCACCGCGCCGGCCGGAGCCGTACGTGCCGGACCCGTACGTGCCGGAACCGCCGGACCCGTACCCGCCCGGGCCGCCGCGCAGGGCGTCCATGGAGGATTCGGCCCGACGCCAGTCGACGAGCTCCTCGGGGATGTCGTCGAGGAACCGCGAGGCGGGCAGCTGCTGGGGGATGCCCCAGGCGGTGCGCACCGCCGCCCGGGAGAGGTAGAGCCGCTCACGCGCCCGGGTGAGCGCCACGTATGCCAGGCGCCGCTCCTCGGAGAGCTCATCCTCCTCGCCGAGGGAGCGCTGGTGCGGGAACGTGCCATCCTCCATGCCGGTGACGAAGACGACCGGGAACTCCAGCCCCTTGGCGGTGTGGACGGTCATGAGGGTGACCTGCCCCTGGTTGGCGGCGTCGTCGTCGGGGATCTGGTCCGAATCGGCCACGAGGGCGACGCGTTCGAGGAAGTCGCCGAGGTCTCCCTCGGGGTCCTGCTCGCTGAACTCGGCGGCGACGGCGTGGAGCTCGGCGAGGTTCTCCACGCGGGTGGCGTCCTGCGGGTCCTCGGAGGCGCGCAGCTCGGCGAGGTAGCCGGAGCGGTCGAGTGCGGCATCGAGGACCTCGGCGGGCGTGGCACCGGCGGTGAGCATGTCCCGCAGGTCGGTGAGCAGCTCGTGGAAGGCGCGGACCTGGCCGCGGGCCCGGGTGGTCAGGCCGACGACCTCGGGCACCCCGTCGCCCGGCTCATCGGCGGCGGCGTGCGCGATCGCCTCGCCGAAGGAGACCCGCTCGCGCTCGGCGTGGACGGCGAGCATCGCCTCCGCCTTGTCCCCCAGGCCACGCTTGGGCACGTTGAGGACGCGGCGCAGGTTGACGGCGTCGTCGGGGTTGGCGACGGCGCGCAGGTAGGCGAGCGCGTCCTTGATCTCCCGGCGCTCGTAGAACCGGGTGCCGCCGACCACCTTGTACGGGATCCCGGTGCGCACCAGGACCTCTTCCAGCGCCCGGGACTGGGCGTTGGTGCGGTAGAAGACGGCGACGTCGCCGGGGCGGGTGCCCTCGTCGTCGCCGAGGCGGTCGGTCTCCTCCGCGATGAACCGCGCCTCCTCGTGCTCGGAGTCCGCCACGTAGCCCACGATGAGCGGGCCGTCCCCGGAGTCCGTCCACAGGTTCTTGGCACGCCGGCCCGGGTTGTGCGAGATGACGGCGTTGGCGGCGGTGAGGATGTTCTGGGTGGAGCGGTAGTTCTGCTCGAGCAGGATCGTGGTCGCGGCCGGGTAGTCCTCCTCGAACTCGAGGATGTTGCGGATGGTGGCACCGCGGAAGGCGTAGATGGACTGGTCGGCGTCGCCGACGACGGTCAGTTCCGCGGGCGGGAGGGCAGGGGTCCCGGGGCGGGGGCCGGTGGCGGGGCCGGTGGCCAGGCCGTCGCCGGGGCCGGTGGCGGTGGCGGTGGCGGGGCGGTCGGCCACCCCGGCCAGCTCGCGGATGAGGACGTACTGGGCGTGGTTGGTGTCCTGGTACTCGTCCACCAGCACGTGCCGGAACCGACGCCGGTAGTGCTCGGCGACGGCGGGGAACGCCTGCAGAAGGTTGACCGTCATCATGATGAGGTCGTCGAAGTCCAGGGCGTGCGCCTGGCGCAGCCGCTGGTTGTACAGGGTGTAGGCCTGCGCCAGGGCGGAGTCGAACGGGTTGGACTCGCTGACCGTCTTGGCGAAGTCCTCCGGGTCGACGAGCTCGTTCTTCAGGTCCGAGACCTTGCGCGAGAACGACTTGGGCGGGAACCGCTTGGGGTCGAGGTCGAGCTGGCGGCACACCAGGGTCATGAGGCGCTGGGAGTCCGCGGCGTCGTAGATCGAGAAGCTGGACCGCAGGCCCAGGACCTCGTGCTCGCGGCGCAGGATGCGCACGCACGCCGAGTGGAACGTGGAGACCCACATGTTCCGGGCGGACGGGCCGACGAGGTCGGTGACACGCTCGCGCATCTCGGCCGCGGCCTTGTTCGTGAAGGTGATCGCGAGGATCTCCCCCGGCCGGGCAGCGCCGGTGGCCAGCAGGTGGGCGATGCGGTGCGTGAGCACGCGCGTCTTGCCCGAGCCGGCCCCGGCGACGATGAGGAGCGGTCCGCCGGAGTGGACGACGGCGGCGCGCTGGTCGGGGTTGAGGCCCTCGAGCAGCGCGGCCGGGTCGCCGCCGCGGCCCTGCCCACCGAGACCCTGCCCATCTACGCCGCGACCGGCGGCGCGGCGGCGGGCGCGGGCGGCGGGGTCGTCGGCGGGCGCCGCGTCGTCGGTGGGCGGCACCCAGGCGTCGTCGTCGCCGCGGGGCGGGACGACGGCGGCCAGCGGCGGCAGGTCCGCGAGGCCGGGCAGGGGCAGGTTGTCGAACAGAGAGGTCATGTCGGTATCCAGGGTAGGCGTCACCACCCACACCCGGGTGCCGCGCCCATGGCCCGGCCGGTGGCGCTCGGCGTCCCCGGGCCCGTCAGGTGAGTAGGAGACCGATCACCCAGGCGCCGGTGGCGAACAGCGCCCCGGCCAGCTCGATGAGGATCGTCAGCCCGGTCGCCGTGAGGGCGGCCACGGTGGCGCGCCACGCGGCGGCCTGGTCCCGCCGGCGCCCCATCTCCATGAGGTGGACGCCGAGGACGAAACCGAGGAGCAGTCCGACGACGGGCACCACGAAGAAGCCGACGATGCCGAGCAGGCCACCGACGGCCAGGGTGCGGCCCGGTACGCCGGCCCGAGTGAGGAAGCGGCCGGCGAGCACGTACTTCGCCACGCCCGTGACACCGACCGCCAGGACCGCGACGATGCCGACGACCCAGGCGGTGGTGCCGCCGGTGACGAAGCACCACACGAGCACGGCGGCCAGCACGATCAGGCTGCCGGGGTAGACCTGGACGACGGCGCCGACCAGGCCGAGGACGATCACGAGCCCGACGACCAGCTCACCCAGTGGTGCCACGAGCCCTCCCCGAGGATCCGGTCGCCCCGGACGGCACCGTCGCCCGGGGCCGCGTCAACGCGCGCGGCATCAGTGCCAGAGGACGGCGATCGTGATGTTCATCACGGTCAGGCCGGCGACGCCGCCGAGGAAGCCTCGGCTGACCTTCTCCTCGTTGCGGGCGCCCCACAGGGTCAGGAACGTGATGACCAGCGCGACCACGAACTTGACGCCGATCTTGACGTTGTTGACGTCGCCGTCGCCCGCCTGCGCCAGGCCGACCAGGACGATCCCGGCGATCAGCGCCGTCAGTGCGCCGTGCGTGACCCCCTTGGCGATGCGCGGCTCGCGCAGGTTGGTCAGGGTGCCGCCGAGCACGATGGCCCAGCCGATCATGTGGATGACGAGCACGATGCCGAAGAGGGTGTCCATACGGACACCATAGATGGCGTTTCTGACGTCTCGTCACCACGTCGGTGCTCCGGAGCAGTCGCCGCGCCCTCAGAGCAGTCGCCGCGCCGCGGCCCACCGGGTCAGTTCGTGGCGCGAGGAGAGCTGGAGCTTGCGCAGCACGGCGGAGACGTGGGTCTCGACCGTCTTGACGGAGATGAACAGCTCGGCGGCGACCTCCTTGTAGGCGTAGCCGCGGGCGATCAGGCGCATGACCTCGCGCTCACGGGCGGTCAGCCGGTCGAGCTCGTCGTCGTGCACGGCGACGTCCGCCTGGCCGGTGCCGAAGGCGTCGAGCACGAAACCGGCCAGGCGCGGGGAGAACGCCGCGTCCCCACCGGCGACGCGCCGGATCGCCTCGGCGAGCTCCGGCGTCGTGATCGCCTTGGTGACGTAACCGCGCGCGCCGGCCCGGATGACGGCGACGACGTCCTCGCTCGCGTCGGAGACGGACAGGGCCAGGAAACGCGTGCTGGCGAGCAGATCGGCGCAGCCGAGGGCGACCTCGGCGCCGCCACCACCGGAGCCACCGGGCAGGTGCACGTCGAGCAGGACGACGTCGGGCGCCAGGGCGTGGACGGCGCCGATCGCCCCCTCGACGTCGTCGGCCTCGCCCACCACGGCGATGTCGCCGGCATGCGCACCGAGCTCGGCGCGCACCCCGGCGCGGACCAGGGCATGGTCGTCCACGATGAGCACCCGGATGGGGGTGCCCGTGCGGTCGGTGGTCTCGGTCGTCTCGTTCATTGCCGTCCCTTTCGTGGCATGACCAGGTGCACCTCGGTGCCGGAGGCCCGGCTGCGGACGCTCGCGCTGCCGCCGTGGCGGTCCATCCGGCCGATGATCGACTGTCGCACGCCGTGCCGGTCCGCGGGCACCGCGTCGGGGTCGAAGCCCTCGCCGTGGTCGCGGACGAACACCTCGACCTGCTCGGCGGTGACCTCGACGTACACCGTCACCGGCGGCCGGCCGTGGACGACGGCGTTCGCCAGGGCCTCGCGCGTCGCGGCGCCCAGGACGGGCGTCGTCT
>NZ_JBTSDU010000119.1:0-9746 GCF_054605595.1 Georgenia sp.
ACTGGATCTCGACGTCGATCCCGGCCAGCTTCAGCGGCACGACGATGTCGGAGAAGAGGATGGCGGCGTCCACGCCATGGCGCCGGACGGGTTGGAGCGTGATCTCCGCCGCCAGCTCGGGACGCAGGCACGACTCGAGCATGCCCACGCCCTCGCGCACGGCGCGGTACTCCGGGAGCGAGCGTCCCGCCTGCCGCATGAACCACACCGGCAACCGCTCCGGTCGTCGTCCCGAATACGCCTCCAGCAGCGGCGGCAGGGGCAATTCGTCGGGCCTTTCGACGGGCCTGGGATTCGTCACCCGGACATTGTGCCCGGACGCTCCGAAGAATGGTTAACTACTGGGGCTGTGGTGCTCGTACTGCTCTCTGCGAACCACCACGATCTGGACCTCGCCGAGGTAGAGCGGCTGAGTACCGGCGCCCATGAGGTCGGCCGGCAGGTCGTGGTGCAGCAGCCTGCCGTGCGTGGGGCCGTCGTGCTCGCCACCTGCAACCGCTTCGAGGTCTACCTCGACGCCGGCCCGGACGCCGACGCCGAGACCACCGCGGCGGCCGTGCGGGCCGCCCACCGCGCCGTCGCGAGGGCGAGCGGCGCGCACGAGCGTGAGGTCGCCGAGCTCATGCGCGCCGCCACCGGCCCCGCCGCCGTCCAGCACCTCTTCGAGGTGGCGAGCGGGCTGGACGCGATCGTGGTGGGTGAGCGTGAGATCACCGGGCAGGTGCGCCGCGCGCTCGAGACCGCTCGCGCCGAGGGCACCACGTCCCCCCTCCTCGAGCACACCCTCCAGCAGGCCACCCGCACCTCCCGGCAGGTCGCCGTCGCCACCGACCTCGCCCGAGCCGGCCGGTCCGTCGTCTCGGTGGCCCTCGACCTGGCCGGATCGCGGCTCGCCGAGCACGGTTGCGAGCGGGACCAGCCCGCCGCGCCCCGCACGAGGGACGAGATCGTCCTCCCTCGTGCGGACTGGTCCGAGCGCCACGTGCTGCTGGTGGGCACCGGCTCCTACGCCGGCGCCTCCCTCGCCGCCCTGCGCGAGCGTGGTGTGGGCGACGTCGAGGTCTGGTCCGCCTCCGGCCGCAGCCGGGCCTTCGCCGAGTCGCACGGCATCCGGGCGGCGACGGACCTCACCGACGCGCTCGCCGGTGCCGACCTCGTGGTCACCTGCCGCGGGACCGGCTCGACCGTGCTCGGTACCGCCACCGTCGCCGACGCACTCGCCGCGCGCCGTGCGCGTGGGCGGCCCGGGCCGCTCGTCGTCGTCGACCTCGCCCTGAACCACGATGTGGATCCGGCGGTCGAGTCGATCGACGGCGTACTGCTGGTCAACCTGCCCACCGTGCGTGAGCACGCGCCCGCCGCCACCGCGCAGGACGTCACCCGGGCCCGGGAGATCGTCGCCGACGGCGTGCGCGGCCTGGCGGCGGACCTCGCCGAGCGCCGGATGGACGACGCCGTGATCGCCCTGCGATCGACCGTCGAGGCGGCCGTCTCCGCCGAGCTCGACCGGCTGCCCGCCGACGGGGTCGTCACCACGGGGGACGCCACCCGGGCGCTGCACCGGCTCGCCGCGCGCCTGCTGCACGAGCCGACCGTCCGGGCCCGCGCAGCCGGGCGTGACGGCCGCGCCAGCGAGCACCTCGTCGCGCTCGAGCAGGTGCTCGGCATCACCGTGCCCGCCGTACCGGCAACTGCTGCGGTGGCCGTGGCTGCCCAGCCGGCCCCGGCTCGTGAGGTGCCCGCGCCCTGTGAACAGCCCCTGGGCGCCTACATGCCCATCCACTAGACCCAGCCGCCCCGGCTCCGGCCGGCCGAGCAGAACGAAGTGCCATGTCCCTCACGCTCCGCCCGTACGACGCGATCCTCCTGCTCGCCTTCGGCGGCCCGGAAGGACCGGACGACGTCGTCCCCTTCCTCCGCAACGTCACCGCCGGCCGTGGCATCCCCGACGAGCGACTCCGGGCGGTCGGGGAGCACTACTACGCCTTCGGCGGCCGCAGCCCGATCAACGACCAGAACCGCGCCCTGCTCGCGGCGCTGCAGGCCGAGCTCGCGGGGCGCGGCGTCGACATCCCGGTGATGTGGGGCAACCGCAACTGGGCCCCGTACCTGACCGACACGCTGCGCGAGGCCCACGATTCCGGAGCGCGGCGCGTCCTCACCCTGGTCACCAGCGCCTACGGCTCGTACGCCGGCTGCCGGCAGTACCGGGAGAGCATCGCCAAGTCCCTCACCGAGCTCGCCGGCGAGGGACGCGAGCTCCGGGTGGACAAGGTGCGCCCGTACTACAACCACCCCGGTTTCATCGCCGCCAACGTCGCCGCCGTCGTCGCGGCCTACGAGCGCCTCGTCGCCACGGGCGGCACGAGCGCGGCGCCGCTGCTCTTCGTCACGCACTCCATCCCCACCACGATGGGGATCGCGTCCGGAGCGCAGGCACCGGGGGGCGCGACGTACAGCGCCCAGCACCTCGACGTCGGCGCCGAGATCGCCCGGCTCGCCGGCGAGCGCCTCGGGCGCACGCTCGACTGGGAGCTCGCCTACTGCTCCCGCTCGGGCGACCCCGCGACGCCGTGGCTGGAGCCCGACGTCAACGACCACCTTGCCGCGATGCGCGAGGCCGGTGGTGACCAGGTGGTCCTCGCGCCCATCGGTTTCGTCTCCGACCACATGGAGGTCGTCTACGACCTCGACACCGAGGCTGCCGAGACCGCCCGCGGGCTGGGGATGCGCCTGGTCCGCGCAGACACCGCCGGCACGCACCCCGCCTTCGTCGCGGGGCTGGCCGACCTCCTGCTCGAGCGGGCCGCGACCGAACGCGGCGAGGCACCCGAGCGGGTCGCCGTCGGGGCCGCCGGGCCCTGGCACGACGTCTGCCCGCCCGGCTGTTGCCTGCTCCGGCCCGGCGTCGAGACCGACGTCCCCGCCGCGTGCGAGGCGGCGTGGACCGGCGCCCGCTGAACCCGGTACCCGACCCGCACCGTCCCGACCATCCATGATCGACCCATCCGCGATCGACCCATCCGCGAACGACCCAGGAGGACGCATGAGCGAGACCACCCCCCGCATCGGCGAGCGCATCGACACCGAGCGCATCAACACGGAGATCAGCTACACGATGTGGTCGGTGTTCGCCACGGCGGAGCCGCTCCCGCAGGCGGGCGCCGAGCGCGCCGCCCTGGTCTCCGCCACCCTGGAGTCCGTGGCCGGCGCCGGCGTCGTCGTGCGCGGCTGGTACGACGTGGCGGGCCTGCGCGCCGACGCCGACCTCATGGTCTGGTGGCACGCCGAGACCATCGAGCAGGTCCAGGACGCGTACCACCGGCTGCTCGCCTCCGACCTCGGCGCCCACCTCGCCCCGGTGTGGTCCGTCGTCGGGCTGCACCGCCCCGCGGAGTTCAACAAGGCGCACGTGCCCACCTACCTCACCGGCGAGGAGGCGCGCGGGTACGTGTGCGTCTACCCGTTCGTGCGCTCCTACGAGTGGTACGTGCTCCCCGCCGAGGAGCGCTCCCGGATGCTGCGCGAGCACGGGATGGCCGCCGCCGCCTACCCGGACGTGCGGGCGAACACCGTCTCGGCGTTCGCGCTGGGCGACTACGAGTGGATCCTCGCGTTCGAGGCGGACGAGCTGCACCGCATCGTCGACGTGATGCGCGAGCTGCGTGGCGTCGACGCCCGCAAGCACGTGCGCGAGGAGGTGCCGTTCTACACCGGCCCGCGCGTGAGCCTGGCGGACTGGGCCGAGCGCCAGCCGCGCGGCTGAGCGACGCGGCCGACCGGCGCGCCGCCGAGCGGTGCCCGGGCGGCGCGGTGCCCGTGTGGCGGTGCCCGGGCGGCGCCGGCGGCCAGGTGCCACGTCGTCCACAGGCCACCCGGCTCGCGCCCCGCGGCATCGGCGCCCGCCGCTACGTTCGTGCCAGCCCGGGCGAGTGCCCGGGCCGGATGGAGGAGCACCGTGGCCGAACCGGTGTGCCTGCCCGACGGGTCCACGAGCCTCTCGTCGGCCCGGGCGGCCATCCGACGCGCGCTCGACGGCGTCGCGACCGCCCGCACCGAGCTCGGCGTCGCCGGGCCGCGGGTGTGGCAGGGCCGAGCGGCCCGCATGTTCGACGACACCCTCCGCGACCGGATCCGCCAGCTCGACGGGCTGACCCAGCAGCTGCTCGCCGCGGACGCCGCCGTGGCCCTCGCCGACCAGCAGCGCGAGGAGGCCCATCGGGCCATGTGGGCCGGCGGGTGAGCACCGCACCGCCCGCCGAACCCGTGCGGGACACCCAGATCATGATCACCGGCGGGCCGGGGGTGATGGTTGTGGACACGGCGGAGCTCGAGGCCATCGCCGTCCACCTGGACGTGGCGGCGGCGCACGTCGCCGCCGCCGGCCGGGACGCGCAGGCGGCGACCGGCTCGTTCGCCGTCGTTGAGCGCGACAACATCTTCGCCCCGGCGGCCCCGATGCCCCGGGACCTGCTCGCGCCGCAGTCGTGGGGGACCTTCCCGCGGCTCGCCGAGCAGCTGCGCGCGCTCGCCGGCGATCTTCGGGTCCAGGCACTCTGGTACGCCGAGGCGGACCGGGCGGTGAGCACCACGTTCTGGCCCGATCCGTGGCGCTTCCTCACGCCGTTCGCCCCGGTGGGGGTCCGGATCGGGCTCGGCGTCCTCGACGGCGCCACGCTCCTGGGTCACCTCGGCGCCGCCCGGTCCACGCTCGGCGGTCCCGTGCCCGACGCCATCGCCATGCAGCGCCACACGGCGGCGTTCGCCGAGGACGCGCAGTACTGGGGTGGGGACATGCGGTTCGGGTTCGCGCTGGTCGACGGCCAGTTCGTCGGTGCCTGGCGGGCCACTCCCGCCGAACGCACCGCGTTGGGGATGCTCACGCCGGCGGACGCCGTCGGCCTCGCCACCCGGCTCGGTGCCGAGTACCCCGGGCTCTCCGTCGAGCAGGTCGATCCCACCGCGGCGATCGGGCCGGCCGGCCTCCTCGCGTCATCTGGGCCGTTCTCGACCGCGCCGCCGGTCGTCGGCATAGCCGTGGTGCCGCCCATCGCGGCGGCGCCGGCCACGGTCGTCCTCGTTCCCCGGGTGCCGGCCGTACCGGCCCCGCCCCGCCCGGTGCGCAACCCGCCCACCGGCCCGGGGCAGGCCCTGCGCCGCATCGGCGCGCTCGAACGGCACGTGCGTGCGACCGGGGCCGGCGCGGTCGAGATCCTGCGCACCACCGCGCTGGACGGCCGCCGGAGCTGGACCGTCGTCGTCCCCGGCACGCAGGCATCCGGGTCGGGCGGCCGCAACCCCATGGACAACGAGACGAACCTCCGGGCCCTTGGTGGCGCCGTCTCCGACATGGAGGTCGGGATCGCCACCGCGATGGACCAGGCCGGCATCGCGCCGGGCGAGCCGGTGGCGATCGCCGCGCACAGCCAGGGCGGCCTCGTATCGGCCCGGCTCGTGGCCGACCCGCTCTTCCGGGCCAGGTTCGACGTCACCACGCTGCTCACCGCCGGCTCACCCGTCGGGCCGGTCGAGCTGCCCGAGACCGTGCGGGTCCTCAGTCTCGAGGACGTCCAGGACCGCACCGTCGGCCTCGACGGGCAGCCGAACACCCCCACCGACCACCACGTCACCGTCGCCGTCAACGCCGGCACCGGGCACGACCCGCACCACCTCACCACCTACGCCGGGCACGCGGACCTGCTCGACGGCGTCGCCGACCCCGGCGTCCAGGCGTGGCTCCGGGCGAACGAGCACGCCATGGGGACGTCGTCGCCCGGTGCCCGCACGGACTCCTTCGTCTTCGAGATCGCCCGGACGCGCTGAGGCCGGGCCGACGCCCTACTTGTGATCGCCTGGGATGACCAGGTGCAGGATCCAGGTCGCGATCGAGATGATCAGGCCGCCGAGCACCGCGGTCCAGAAGCCGTCGACGGTGAGGCCGAACCCGGTGAGCCCCGTCAGCCAACCCGTGAGCAGCAGCATGAGGGCGTTGACGACCAGCGAGAACAGCCCGAGCGTGAGGATGTAGAACGGCAGCGACAGGAGCTTCACCACCGGCCGGACGATCATGTTGACCAGGGTGAAGACGAGCGCGACGACGGCGACGCCGAGCACGTTCTCGCCCGTGGTCGACGAGGCGGGCAGGGCGATACCGGTCACGATCAAGGTGCTGAGCCAGATCGCGATGCCGTTGACGAGAAACCGCACGAGGAACCTCATGGCCACGATCCTGCCATGCCGCCGCGGCCCGCCCGGGGTGCATCCTTGTCCCATGGCCACGAAGATCCCCGCCGTACGCGTACGCCCGGATGTCGAGAAGCTGCCCGCCTACGTGCCCGGGGAGCGGCTCGCCGGGGGGCGGCAGATGTACAAGCTCTCGAGCAACGAGATGCCCTTCCCGCCGTTGCCGGCGGTCTCGGCCGCGCTGACCGACGTCTTCGCCGATCTCAACCGGTACCCGGACATGTACGCGACGGACCTGACCGAGGCCATCGGGCGGCGGGACGGCGTCGGCGCCGACCGCGTGACCGTGGGCAACGGCTCGACCGCCGTGCTCCAGCACATCCTGACCGCGGTGTGCGAGCCGGGTGACGAGGTGGTCATGCCCTGGCGCTCCTTCGAGGCCTACCCCATCCTCGCCCAGGTCGCCGGCGCCCGCGCCGTGCCGGTACCGCTCGACGCCGCGGGCCGGCACGACCTCGACGCCATGGCCGCCGCCGTCGGGCCCCGCACCCGCGCGGTGCTGCTGTGCAGCCCCAACAACCCCACCGGGACCGCGCTCACCCAGACCGACCTGGTCGCCTTCCTCGACCGCGTCCCGGCCGCCGTGCTCGTCGTGCTCGACGAGGCGTACCTGGACTTCGTCCGCCTCGACGACCCCACCGACGGCGCCGCCCTGCTGCCGCGGTACAAGAACCTCGCCGTCCTGCGCACCTTCTCCAAGGCCGCCGGGCTCGCCGGCCTGCGGGTGGGCTACGTGCTCGCCCGCCGCAAGCTCACCACCGCATTCCGTGCGGTCTCCACGCCGTTCGGGGTGAACTCGGGGGGGATGGCGGCCGCGCTCGCGGCCGTGCGCTCGGCGGACCTCGTGCGCGAGCGCGTGGACCACGTCGTCGCCGAGCGGGAACGCGTGGTCGCCGCGCTCACCGAGCAGGGCTGGACCCTCCCGGACGCGCAGGGCAACTTCGTCTGGCTCGCCCTCGGCCGCCGCGCCACCGCCTTCGCCGACGCCGCCCGGAGCCACGGCGTCCTGGTGCGGACCTTCGACGGCGAGGGGGTGCGGGTCTCCGTCGGCGAGCCCGACGGGAACGACCTCTTCCTCGCGGCCGCAGCCGCCTGGCAGGCCCGCGTCCCGCGTGGCCGTGCGGGCTGAGAGCGCCGCCTCGCACGGCCCGGGCGAACCCGGCCGGAGCGGAGCTGCCTGTGGATTCGTACAGAGATCGTGGAAGTTCTCGCGAGAGCGCGCCAGCCTCTTGTGAGATCCCGACAATCGAAAGTTACGGTTCCGTAGCCTACGCTGGCGTAGGTCGCAGGTTTTCGACCACACCCCGGACGGAGACCGCGTCTGCCTGCCGGCCCCTCCGCCGTACCCGGCGCGGAGGGGCCGGCAGGAGTACTGTGCGTGCCACTCCGCACGCCGCCGTCCGTGGAGGTCTTGCATGGTTCAGCTCGAAGCCGCCCGCTCCGCCCGTCCGGACGCCTCGTCGGACGCGATGGTCCAGTTCCTGGACCCGAGCGGCCGGCGCCACCACGATGCCGAGTACGACCCCCTGGTCGCCGAGCTCGGACCGGACGCGCTGCGGGCGATGTACCGGGACATGGTGCTGACCCGCGCCTTCGACAACGCGGCGACGGCACTCCAACGCCAGGGCGAGCTCGGGCTCTGGGCGCAGTCGCTCGGGCAGGAGGGCGCCCAGGTCGGCTCCGCGCACGCCCTCGCCCAGCGGGACTTCGCCTTCCCGTCCTACCGCGAGCACGGCGTCGCCCTGGTCCGCGGTCTCGACCTGCGCGAGCTCCTCCCCGTCTTCCGTGGGGTGCGGCACGGCGGCTGGGACCCCGCGGACCACAACTTCCACCTCTACACGTTCGTGGTCGGCTCGCACTCCCTGCACGCCGTCGGGTACGCCATGGGCATCCAGCGCGACGGCGACGTCGGCACCGGCGACCCCACCCGCGACCGCGCGGTCGTGGCGTACTTCGGCGACGGCGCCACCTCCCAGGGCGACGTCAACGAGGCCCTGGTCTTCGCCGCCTCCACCAACGCGCCGGTGGTCTTCTTCGTCCAGAACAACCAGTGGGCCATCTCCGTGCCGACCAGCACGCAGGCCCGCGTCCCCCTCGTGCACCGCGGCGCCGGCTTCGGCATCCCGTCGGTACGCGTCGACGGCAACGACGCCCTCGCCTGCTACGCCGTCACCCGGGCCGCGCTCGAGCGCGCCCGCGCCGGTGGCGGGCCCACCTTCATCGAGGCCGTCACCTACCGGATGGGCGCCCACACCACGTCCGACGACCCCACGCGCTATCGCCCCCGGGCGGAGGAGGACGCGTGGCGGGCGAAGGATCCCATCGACCGTCTGCGCCGCCACCTCGAGGCCGAGGACCTGGCCGGTGCCGCATTCCTCGCCTCCGTCGAGGACGACGCCGCCGCGCTCGCCGCCGCTGCGCGCGAGTACTGCCTCCAGCTCACGGGCGGACCCCACCGCGAGATGTTCGACCACGTCTACACCGCCGCGCACCCTCTCGTCGATGCGGAACGCGCGGCGCTCGCCGCCTACGAGGCCGGCTTCGAGGAGGAGGTCCGATGACGGCGATGCCGCTCGCCCGGGCGATCAACGCCGGGCTGCGCCGCGCGATGGAGCGGGACCCGAAGGTCGTGCTCATGGGGGAGGACATCGGCCCCCTCGGCGGCGTCTTCCGCGTGACGGAGGGGCTCCACAAGGACTTCGGGCCGGAGCGCGTGGTCGACACGCCGCTGGCGGAGTCGGGCATCGTCGGCACCGCCGTCGGGCTCGCGATGGCGGGTTACCGGCCCGTGTGCGAGATCCAGTTCGACGGGTTCATCTTCCCCGGCTTCGACCAGATCACCACCCAGCTGGCGAAGATGACGTACCGATCCCAGGGCGACCTGAGCATGCCGGTGGTGATCCGGGTGCCGTTCGGCGGGCACATCGGCGCGATCGAGCACCACAGCGAGTCACCCGAGGCGCTGTTCGCGCACACCGCCGGGTTGCGGATCGTCTCCCCGGCCACCGCCGCCGACGGGTACACGATGATCCAGCAGGCCATCGCCTCGCCGGACCCGGTCCTCTTCCTCGAGCCCAAGGCCCGGTACTGGGAGAAGGGCGAGGTGGCCCTGGACGACGACGTCGACCTTACCGAGTCCGGCGTCACCACCGGCCTGCACGCCGCTCGCACGGTGCGCGCGGGCGACGACGTCACCCTGGTCGGCTACGGCCCCACCGTGAAGATCCTGCTCGCGGCCGCGGAGGTCGCGGCCGGGGAGGGGCGCAGCGTGGAGGTCATCGACCTGCGCTCGGTCTCGCCGATCGACTTCGACGCCGTCGCGGCCTCGGTCGCCCGGACGGGGCACCTCGTCGTCGCCCACGAGGCGCCGGTGTTCTTCGGCCCGGGCGCCGAGATCGCGGCCCGGATCACCGAGGGCTGCTTCTACGCCCTCGAGGCACCCGTGCTCCGGGTCGGCGGGTTCCACACCCCCTACCCGGCGAACACCCACGAGGACGAGTACC
>NZ_JBTSDU010000120.1:0-9602 GCF_054605595.1 Georgenia sp.
GGCGCGCGTGATCCGGTACGCGTCAGCGTGGTGCCCGTGGCCGGCCGAGAGGTGCCGGCCCGGAGCCGAGGGAGCGAGCGATGAGCGACAGGATCGAGATCACCGTCCAGGGCCGGCTGGGCGCGGAACCGGTGCGCCGGGTCGGCGCCAACGGCACCATGTGGGCCACGTTCCGCCTCGGAGCGACCCCGAGCTACCGGGACCCGCAAACCGGTCAGTTCCGGGACAGCCGTACCGAGTGGTTCACGGTCAAGTCGTGGGGCAACCTGGCGGCCAACGTCCTGGAGTCCGTGCACCGGGCCACGCCGGTGATCGTCCGCGGCAAGGTCTACGTCGACACCTGGACGGGGGAGAAGGGCGAGCGGTGGGACCACGTCATCCACGCCGACGCCGTGGCCGTGGAGATGTCCTCGGGCACCGCCAACTTCGTCCGGACGGTTCGCGCGGCACCGGCCGCCGAGGCGGGCCCCGCCGAGCCGGAGCCGGCCGGTGGGACCGTGACCGGCCCCGACGGGAGACGGTGGGAGAGCGAGGACCTGCCGGACGAGCCGCCTCAGGACGACGACGTGGCGCTCGACGACGCGGACGGGGCGGGCGTCGGCGACGCGAGCGGGACGGGCGTCGGCGACGCGGACGACGTAGACGACGAGACAGCACAGCGCACCTCCGTCGGCCCGCTGACTGCCGCCGGGCTGGGCAGCCTCTCCTGACGAGGCCGAGGGGCCAGGACCGACCGGCGGAAGCGGGTGCGGCGCGGGGAGAAGGTGACGTACGCCCTCGCCGAGGGCCCACGTGCAGGCGCGCCGCGGGGCGGGTGACCTACGCTGGGCCCAAAGCGGTCCGCCCTGGTGGCGGACCACCCCACGTGAAGTGATGCGGAGAGCAGTGGCTGAGTACATCTACTCCATGGTCCGGGCGCGTAAGGCCCACGGCGACAAGGTCATCCTCGATGACGTCACCATGGCTTTCTTCCCCGGCGCCAAGATCGGCATGGTCGGCCCGAACGGTGCCGGGAAGTCCACGATCCTGAAGATCATGGCCGGCCTCGACACCCCGTCCAACGGTGAGGCTCGCCTCTCGCCCGGGTACACGGTCGGGATCCTCCAGCAGGAGCCGCCGCTCAACGAGGAGAAGACCGTCCTGGGCAACGTCCAGGAGGGCGTCGCCCAGATCCTCGCCAAGGTCGAGCGCTTCAACGAGATCGGCAACCTCATGGCCGAGCCCGATGCGGACTTCGTCACGCTCATGGATGAGATGGGCAAGCTCCAGACCGAGATCGACGCCGCGAAAGCCTGGGACCTCGACGCCCAGCTCGCCCAGGCCATGGACGCCCTCCGCTGCCCGCCACCGGACGCCGACGTCTCCATCCTCTCCGGTGGCGAGCGGCGCCGCGTCGCGCTGTGCAAGCTGCTCCTCGAGGCCCCCGACCTGCTGCTGCTCGACGAGCCCACCAACCACCTCGACGCCGAGTCGGTGCTCTGGCTCGAGCAGCACCTGTCCAAGTACCCCGGCGCCGTCATCGCCGTCACCCACGACCGGTACTTCCTCGACCACGTCGCGGAGTGGATCGCCGAGGTCGACCGGGGCCGCCTGTACCCCTACGAGGGCAACTACTCCACCTACCTGGAGAAGAAGGCAGCCCGCCTCGAGGTCCAGGGCAAGAAGGACGCCAAGCTCCAGAAGCGCCTCAAGGACGAGCTCGAGTGGGTGCGGTCCAGCGCCAAAGGCCGCCAGACCAAGTCCAAGGCCCGCCTGGCCCGCTACGAGGAGATGGCCACCGAGGCCGAGCGCACCCGCAAGCTCGACTTCGAGGAGATCCAGATCCCGCCGGGCCCGCGCCTGGGCTCGGTGGTACTCCAGACCGAGGATCTGCGCAAGGGCTTCGGCGACCGCGTCCTCATCGACGACCTCTCGTTCTCCCTGCCGCGCAACGGCATCGTCGGGATCATCGGCCCGAACGGCGTCGGCAAGACGACACTCTTCAAGACGATCGTGGGCCTCGAGTCCCTCGACGACGGCGTCCTCACGATCGGTGAGACGGTCAAGCTCTCCTACGTGGACCAGGCCCGGGGCGGGATCGACCCGACCAAGACCCTGTGGGAGGTCGTCTCCGACGGGCTCGACTACATCAAGGTCGGCAACGTCGAGATGCCCTCGCGTGCGTACGTCTCGGCCTTCGGGTTCAAGGGGCCGGACCAGCAGAAGCCGGCGGGCGTGCTCTCCGGCGGCGAGCGCAACCGCCTGAACCTGGCGCTGACCCTCAAGCAGGGCGGCAACCTGCTGCTGCTCGACGAGCCCACCAACGACCTCGACGTCGAGACACTCGGCTCATTGGAGAACGCGCTGCTGGAGTTCCCGGGCTGCGCCGTGGTCATCACGCACGACCGGTGGTTCCTCGACCGCGTCGCGACGCACATCCTCGCCTGGGAGGGCACCGAGGACAACCCCGCGTCGTGGTACTGGTTCGAGGGCAACTTCGAGTCCTACGAGGCCAACAAGGTCGAGCGGCTCGGCGCGGAAGCGGCGCGCCCGCACTCCGTGACCTACCGCAAGCTCACGCGCGACTGACGGCTCGCCGCGGGGCACCGCCGCGGACCACGGCCCGCGGTCGTGCCCGCAGCGGTCCACCGCCGAGAAGGAGTCCGATGGCACGGCTGACGATCCCCGTCCAGGTGCGGTGGAGCGACACCGACGGGTACAACCACGTCAACAACGCGAAGATGCTCACCATCCTCGAGGAGGCGCGCATCGCGGTCTTCTGGGGCGACTCGGGCGTGCCGCACGCCTCGGGCACGCAGACGCTGCTGGCCCGCCAGGAGATCGAGTACCTCTCGCCGCTGGAGTACTCGCGCGAACCCGTCCAGGTGGAGATCTGGGTCTCGCACCTCGGCGGCGCGTCGTTGGACGTGTGCTACGAGGTCATCGGGCCCGACGGCGTCGCCGCCCGCGCGATGACCACGCTCGTCATGGTGGATCTCGCGAGCGGCCGGCCGCGCCGCCTCACCGAGGAGGAACGTGGGGCGTGGAGCCCGCTGCTCGGCGAGCCGGTCCCCTTCCGCCGTCGTCGAGCCGGCGGCTGAGGGCCCCGGGAGACCCGCCAGTAGGCGACTGGCCGGCGGGCGAACGGCGGTGGCCGCCGGGACCTACGGGCCCGGCGGCCACAAACCGCATGACGGGTCGGACCAGCGTGACGGGTCAGACCGGTGTGAAGGCCAGCCAGGTCAGCAGGACGTCGGCGACGACCGGCGCGATGAGCGGGAGCGGCAGCGTTGCCGTGGTCATGGCTGCCATGGTCGGATCCGGCCACATGTGGTGCTCGTGGGACTGGTAGGGCGACATCAAGGACTCAGACGTCTATTGCTGTCACGAGTGTGGCCGGATCGGTGCCGCCCACGTCGGTGCCGGCGTACAGCAGCAGTGCGAGAGCATCCGGCGTGAGCCGAAGTCGCGGCGGGGTGCCGATCGCCCGGGACGGTGGCACTCGGGAGTCAGCACGCCGTCCCGGTTCGAGTACCTCAAGGAAAACGGCGGGATGTCACCCTCAACGGCATCGGGGACACGTTGGAAATCCAGCCTCAGAACGGCACCCCGCACCGCAGGACGACGTTGGCGTACGGCGTCGCAGCACCGGTGCGGATGAAGAGCTTGGCCCGGCCGGAGAGGGTCTTGAGCGCCTCGTGGCTGATCCTGTCCGGCTCGCCGAAGCGGGCCACGATGAGTTCCTGTGCGGCGGGGTTCTGCTCGGTGGTCTCGGCGGCCAGGGTCGCGTGCTCGACGACGATCTCCTCGGCGAGCGCGTCCACCACCTGGGCGAAGGCCGGCACGCCGAAGGTCAGGGCCAGGTCCACGACGCGCACGCCGGCAGGCCGGGGGAGGCCGGCGTCGGCGACGACGACGAGGTCGGTGTGCCCGAGGCGGGCGAGCTCGTAGGAGAGGGCGTCGTTGAGGATCCCGCGGCGCTTCACGGCGCCACCTCCGCGCGCCGGGGGTAGGCGGCCTGGGCGCCGCGCCTGCTCACCGTGACGGCGGCGACGGCGGTCGCGAAGGTGACCGCACCGGCGAGGCTCGCGCCGGCGGCGAGCTCGACGGCGAGGGCGCCGACGAACGCGTCACCGGCGCCGGTGGTGTCGACGGCAGCGACCCGGTGGGCGGGGACCCAGCCATGGGAGCCGGACGGGGTGGGCACGCCACCGGACGCCCCGTACTCGCTGCGCTCGGCATACCGGGCCCCCTGCTCGCCCAGCGTGACGACGACGGATCGGGGGCCGAGTCCGAGCAGCGCGGTCGCGACCTCCTGAGGGTCCGCGGGGGCGCCGCCCAGCAGGAATGCGGCCTCGGTCTCGTTGACCACGAGTGGGTCCGCGGTGGTGAGCACCTCGGCGGGCAGGTGAACCGCGGGGGCCGCATTGAGCACCACCCGGCCACCTGCGCGGTGCACGGTGGTGGCCGCCAGGGCCACCGTCTCCAGCGGGATCTCGAGCTGGAGGACGAGCACGACGGCGTCGGACCATGCGGTCTCGGACGCGGCGAGGCGTTCGGGGGTGACGCGGCGGTTCGCGGCGGGGGAGACGATGATCGAGTTCTCCCCGTCGGGGGTGACCATGATGATCGCGACCCCGCTCGCGCCGGGGACGGTGTCGAGCGCGGCGACGTCGACGCCGGCGTCGGTCAGGGAGTGGCGCAGCATGGCTGCGTTCGGGTCGTCCCCGACGGCCCCGACGAACGCGACGTCCCCGCCGAGCAGGGCTGCGGCGACGGCCTGGTTGGCGCCCTTGCCGCCGGGGGTGACCACCGCGTCGGAGCCCAGCAGGGTCTCCCCCGCCTGCGGGCGGCGGTCGATGTCGAGGACCAGGTCGGCGTTCGCCGAGCCGATCACCGCGATCTTGTGTTGCACCACTACCTCCGTTGGGGCTGCCGCGGCGCGAACGCCGCGGCAGCCATGGTGGGACCGTCGAGCCCTGGGCTGGGCTCAGCGAACGGTCAGAGCGTGTCCTTGGTGATGACGACGACGGGCACGCCGACGTTCGCCTCCGTGGGCTCGCCGGCGATCAGGGCGAGAGCGGCCTCGACGGCGCTCTTGCCCAGCTCCTCGGGCTGCTGGGCGATCGAGGCGTACATGGTGCCCGCCTTGATGGCGGCGACGCCGTCGTCCGTGCCGTCGAAGCCGACGACGAAGACGTCCTGGCCGGCGCGGTCGCCGAGTGCCTGGATGGCGCCGAGGGCCATCTCGTCGTTCTCGGCGAAGATGCCGACGACGTCGGGGTTGGCCTGCAGGAGGTTCGTGGCGACGTCGAGGCCCTGGACGCGGTCGAAGTCGGCCGGCTGCGTGGCGACGACCTCGATGTCCGGGTACGCGGCGATGCCCTCGGTGAAGCCCTGCCCGCGCTCGCGGGAGGCGGAGGTGCCGGCCACGCCCTGGAGCACGACGACCTTGCCGGTCTCGCCGACGGCCTTGGCGAGCGCGTCGGCCGCGAGGCGGCCGCCCTCGACGTTGTCGGACGCGACGAAGGCGTCGACCTCGGCGCCGTTGACCACGCGGTCGACGGCGACGACGGGGGTGCCGGCGTCGAGCAGCGGAGTCACGATCGGGCCGGCCGCGTCGGAGTCGACGGGGTTGATGATGACGGCACCGAGCTGCTGGGTCTGGAAGTTCTGGATCTGGTCGGCCTGCTGCGTGGCGTCATCGCGGGCGTCGGTGACGGTCAGCTCGGCACCTGCGGCGTCGGCGGCGGCCTGGGCGCCGTCACGCAGGGAGACGAAGAACGGGTTGTTCAGGGTGGAGATCGCGAGGCCGATCGTCGCCCCGCCCTCGGCGCCGGTACCGCCGTCGGTGGTGGCCGTGTCCCCCGAGCTGCCGTCGCTCGAGCCGCACGCGGCCAGGGTCAGGGTGGCCGCCGCGGCGAGTGCGGCGAACCTCGTTGTGCGCTTGTTCATGATCTTCCTTTCTGGGGGCCAGCCGGTTCGTCCCGGCTGATGGGGTGGTGCGAGAACTCAGGAGCGGCGTCGGCGCAGCGTGTCGGTGAGGACGGCGAGGGCGATGACGGTGCCGATGACGACCTGCTGCCAGAACGAGGAGACGTTCAGCAGGTTCAGGCCGTTGCGGATGACGGCGAGCACGAGCGCGCCGACGAACGTGCCGAACGCGCGGCCCGAGCCGCCGGCGAGGCTGGCCCCGCCGATGACGACGGCGGCGATGGCGTCGAGCTCGTAGCCGGACGCTGCCTGCGGCTGGCCGGAGACGAGCCGGCCGGCGAGGACGAGGCCGGCGATCGCGGAGAACAGACCCGCGAGGGAGTAGATGATGAGCTGCTGCCGGTTGACGTTGATCCCGGACAGACGTGCGGCCTCCTCGTTGCCGCCGATCGCGTACATCGCCCGTCCGGTGTAGGTGCGGTTGAGGATGAACGAGGCGAGCAGCCCGAGGATCACCATGATCAGGACCGGCACGGGCAGCCAGCCCCACAGGGTCTCGCCGAACCAGGCCACGGCCGAGGGCTGCGCGATGGGCACACCGCCGGAGAGCACGAGGGCGAGGCCGCGGGCGATGGAGAGCATCGCCATCGTCGCGATGAACGCAGGCAGGCGCCCGAAGGCGATGAGCACACCGCTGACGAAGCCGGCCGCGATCCCGGTGACCAGGCCGAGGAAGATGGCGACGAACGGGTTCAGGCCCATCGTCGCGGCCGAGTAGCCGGTGACGATCGCGGCCAGCGCGGCGACCGACCCGACGGAGAGGTCGATGCCGGCGGAGACGATCACGAAGGTCTGCCCGAACGCCAGGATCGCGACCACGGCGGCCTGGACGCCGACGTTGAGCAGGTTCTGCGACGTCAGGAACACGGGGCTGAGGATCGCCATGACGGCGCCCAGCAGCACCAGGGCCACGAGCGCGCCGTTCTGGCCGGCGAGCGTCTGCGCGCGGTGGCCGAGCGAGGCGCCCGAGAGACGGGACTTGGTCTCAGTGTGCACGGGTGGACTCCACTTCCTTCACGGCCAGGGCCATGACGGCGTCCTGGGTTGCTTCTTCGTGGGACAGCTCCCCGACGATCCGGCCCTGGGCCATGACGAGGATGCGGTCACAGATGCCGAGCACCTCGGGGAGCTCGGAGGAGACCATCAGCACGCCGCGGCCGGTGGCGGTGAGGCGGTTGACGAGCTGGTAGATCTCGACCTTCGCGCCGACGTCGACGCCGCGGGTGGGCTCGTCGAGCAGGAGCACGGCGGGGTCGGCCGCGAGCCACTTGCCCATGACGACTTTCTGCTGGTTGCCGCCGGAGAGGTTCCGCACGAGCGCCGCGATGGACGGGGTACGGATGGAGAGGTCCTTGACCATCCCGGCGGCGAGCTTGCGTAGCCTGCCCCGGTCGACCACGCCGACGCGGGTCGCGGCGCGCATGGAGACGAGCCCGATGTTCTCGGCGACGGAGGCACCGAGGACGAGGCCCTGCGCTTTGCGGTCCTCCGGGACCAGGCCGAGGCCGGCGGCGATGGCGGCGTGGACGTCGTGGCCGGGCAGGGCCTTGCCGGCCACCGTGACGTTGCCCGAGGTGTAGCGGTCCGCGCCGAAGATCGCACGGAGCACCTCGGTGCGCCCGGCGCCGACCAGGCCCGCGATACCGACGACCTCGCCGGCTCGGACGTTGAGGGAGATGTCCTCGAAGACGCCGGGGCAGGTGAGGTGCTCGACGCGGAGGACCTCGTGGGTGACCTCACTGCGCACGCGGGGGAACTGTGCCTCGATGGAGCGGCCCACCATCATCCGGACGAGGTCGTCGGTGCTGGCGCCGGAGGGCACCGTGCCGACCGACCTGCCGTCGCGCAGCACGGTGACGCGGTCGCCGATGCGGTGGATCTCCTCGAGGTGGTGGGAGATGAAGACCATGCCCACGCCGCGTTCGCGCAGGTCGGCCATGAGGGTGAGGAGGCGGTCGACCTCGTCGTCGGTGAGCGCGGCTGTGGGCTCGTCGAGGATGAGGACGCGGGCCTTCAGGCTCAGCGCCTTGGCGATCTCGACGAGCTGTTGACGGGCGACGCCGAGGGTGCCGACCGGGGTGCGCGGGTCGATCGTGAGGCCGACCAGCCGGAGCGCCTCCGCGGCCTGGGCGATCATCTTGCGGCGGTCCACGATGCCGAACCGGCGGGGCTGGCGGCCGAGCAGGACGTTCTCGGCCACGCTGAGCTGCGGGACGAGGTTGAACTCCTGGTGGATCGTGGCGATGCCGAGCGCCTCGGCGTCCGCCGTGCGGTGGATGCTCACGCGCTCGCCGTCGACGTAGACCTGGCCCGAGTCGGGCTGGTACACCCCGGCGAGGCACTTGATGAGTGTGGACTTGCCCGCGCCGTTCTCGCCGAGGAGCACGTGCACCTCGCCGGCGTGGAGGTCGAAGGAGACGCCGTCGAGTGCCACGACGCCGGGGAAGGTCTTCCCCAGGCCCTCGACGCGCAGGAGCTCGGGCCCCGGTGCGGTTGCTGCTGTCATCGCTTGCTCCTGGGTTCGGTCGACTCGCGAAGGATCAGGTGGGCGGCGAGGTGCACGTCCTCCACGGGCTCGCCGTTGATGCGCGCCAGGAGCATCGCCACGGCGCGGGTGCCGAGCTCGACCGTGGGCTGGCGGATGGCGGTGAGCTGTGGACGCAGGAGGGTGAACCACGGCATGTCGTCGAAGACGGCGAGGGCGAGGTCGTCCGGGATCGCGGGGGTGCCGGCGTTGCGTTCGGCGAGCAGCTCGAGCGCACCGAGCGCCATCGGGCCGTTGGCGATGAGGACGGCGTCGGGCACCATGGCGCCGTCGAGCAGGGCCGCCAACGCGGCGCGGCCGGAGGCGACGCGGAAGTCGCCGCGGACGGTCCACGCGTCCGCCAGGTCGAGACCGTGCCGGGCGACGGCGGCGTGGAAGGTGTCGAGGCGCTCGCGTGAGGTGCCCGCGTGGTCGGGGCCCGCGATGATCGCCAGGTGGCGCCGGCCGGTGGCGACGAGGTGGTCGACGAGCTCGGTGACCGCGGCGGCACCGTCGACCCGGACGATGGGGGCATCGACGTCCTCGGCGGGGCGGTCCACGAGGACGATGTTGTGGTCGTTGCCGGCCGCCTCGCGCAGCAGCGGGGAGGTCTCGACCGTGGGGACCACGATGAGGCCGTCCACCTGCCGGCCGAGCAGGATCCGGACGTAGTGGTCCTGCTGCTCGGGGTCCTCGTCCGCGTTGCCCACGATGACGGCGTAGCCGGCGGCACGGGCCGCGTCCTCGACCGCGCGCGTCAGCTCCGCGAAGAACGGGTTGAGCAGGTCCGAGACGACCAGGCCGATGGTGCGGGTGCCGGTGGACCGCAGCGAGCGGGCGATCGCGTTGGGCCGGTACCTCAGCTCCCGGGCGGCGGCGCGGACGCGCTCACGGAGCTCGGGGGAGGTGCGCTCGTCGCCGGAGAGGACACGCGAGACCGACGCGGTGGACACCCGTGCCCGGTTCGCCACATCCCTGATGGTCGCCATCGACTCCGCCTGCCCCGTTGCTCCGCGTCATTGTTGCCAGTACCCGATGTAATCGATTACGTAATCGATTCCACGAGTATGGCGGTGGTCCCGGTCGGCGTCAAACGGGACAGTGG
>NZ_JBTSDU010000121.1:0-9441 GCF_054605595.1 Georgenia sp.
GCTCGGCGACGGCGCGGCGGGTGAGCATGCGGCCGAGGCCGCGGCCCTGGGCGTCCGGGTCGACGCCGAGGGCGTAGATCTCCCCCTCGTCGGAGCCCGGGAGCACCTTGATCCACATGGCGGCCGTGGGGGTCGTGGGGTCCTCGTCGAAGGCGAGCCACAGCAGGGCCGGGTCGAACCAGTCCTCGGCCTCGCGGGCGCGCAGGTCCTCCGCCGTCATCCGGCCCTGCTCCGGGTGGTGGGCGAAGGCGCGGGCGTTGAGCGCGACCCAGGCGTCCTCGTCCCGGCCCGGCTCGAAGGCGCGCACGGTCACGCCCGGGTGGTGCGGCGGTGCGTCCGTGGGGCCGAGCGGGGCGGACATCTGCATGAGCTCGCGCACCACCCGCATCCCCGCGCCGGCCGCGAGCGCCTGCGCGTCGGAGAGGTTGCCGTGCGCCCATACCGATACGGGCCCGGCCCGGCGGACGGCGTCGAGCAGGGCCCGGCCGACGCCGCGGCGGCGGTGGCGTGGGTGGACGGCCAACTCGGCACTCGCCTCCACACCGCGGTCGACCTGGGCATAGCCCACCAACACGCCGTCCTCGATCGCGAGGACGTGCTCGACGGTGCGGGTGGGGCGGCGCACCTCGAGCAGCGTCTGCTCGGAGAGGGCCGCGACGTCGTCCTCGCGCTCCACCGCCCGTGCCAGCTCGAGCACCTGCTCGGGTGCGACCTGTTCGCCCAGCCGGGCCACCTCGACGATCACGCCGCCACCTCTCCCATGCCCGGGGCCGAGCGTCTCTCCGCTGCCGGGTCGTGGTCCCATTCCATCACCCCTCGGCCACGGTGCGATCCTGCCGGCCCGTCACCCGCCGGTGAAAGGCCCGCTGCCCGTCGCCTACCGGCCCGCCGGTGAAAGGCCCGTCACCCACCTCCCACCGGCCCGCCGGCCCGTCACCCGTCGGCTACCGCCCGCCCCCGACGCCTACCAGCCCGTGGCTGCGGGCCGGTCGGCGCGGCGGCTGGGGGCTAGGGGTGCGGGGGCAGCATGCGGCGCGAGACGTCGGGCGTGGTGGCGGGCCCGGGGCTGGCGTCGGCGATCCAGGGTCCGGTGCCTTCGGAGGCGTCGAGGATGCCGGCCTCGGCCCACACGTACTCGTCGGCGAGGACTTCCCGGGCGAGGCGCTCGTCCCCGCGGTCGGTGTTGTGCCACAGCTCGGTGAAGAGGCGATCCACGCGTAGCCGCGACTGCCGGCACCAGGCGTCGGCGAGCCGGGTGGCGGCGGCACCGGTCTCGGCGCCGTCGTCCTCGCGTTGCATCTGCGCCCGCACGCACACGGCGGACATGGCGAACAGTTCGGCGCCGATGTCGACGATCCGGCCGAGGAAGCCTTGCTTCTTCTCCAGCCCGCCCTGCCAGCGGGCCATCCCGTAGAAGGTGGAGCGGGCGAGGCGGCGCGAGGACCGCTCGATGAAGCGGAGATGGGTCGCGAGCGGGCCGTGCTCCCGGTAGCTGGTCGGCAGCTGTCCCGCGCCGCCGAACAGGGGCGGCAGCCAGGTCGCGTAGAAGCCGCCGGCCCGCGCGGCCGCCTTGGCCTTTTGGGTGAGGTCGGCGTCGGGGTCGATGATGTCGCCGGCGACGGCGAGGTGGGTGTCCACCGCCTCGCGGGCGATGAGCAGGTGCATGATCTCCGTCGACCCCTCGAAGATCCGGTTGATGCGCAGATCGCGCAGCACCTGTTCGGCGGGGACGGCCCGCTCGCCGCGCGCGGCGAGGGACGCCGCCGTCTCGTAGCCGCGGCCGCCGCGGACCTGGACGAGCCGGTCGGCCACCTGCCAGGCCATCTCGGAGGTGAAGAGCTTGGCGAGGGCGGCCTCGATGCGGATGTCGGTGCGGTGGGCGTCGGCGAGGTGGCTGGCGAGCTCGAGCACCGCCTCCTGGGCGTAGGTGGCCGTGGCCATGTAGGCGATCTGGTGGGCGACGGCGGCGTGCTCCCCCACCGGCCGGCCCCACTGGACCCGTTCGCGGGTCCACTCGCGCCCGATCTTCAGGGACCACTTCGAGGCGGCGACGCACAGCGCGGGGATGGACAGGCGCCCGGTGTTGAGCGTGGTGAGCGCGATCTTCAGGCCGAGACCCTCGCGGCCCAGGAGGTTGGCGGCGGGCACCCGCACCTGGTGGAACCGCGTGACGCCGTTCTCGAGCCCGCGCAGCCCCATGAAGGCGTTGCGCCGCTCGACCGTGATGCCGGGACTGTCGCACTCCACGACGAAGGCGGAGATCCCGCCGCGGTGCCCCTCCGAGGCCGGCACGCGGGCCATGACGACGACGAGCTCGGCGACGACGCCGTTGGTGGACCAGAGCTTGACGCCGTCGAGGAGGTAGGCGGCGCCGTCGTCCGTGGGGGTGGCGGTGAGGTTGAGGCGGGCGGGGTCGGAGCCGACGTCGGGCTCGGTGAGCAGGAACGCCGAGATGGCGCCGGCCGCGCAGCGGGGCAGGTAGGCGCGCCGCTGCTCCTCGGTGCCGAACTGCCGGACGGGCTCGGGCACACCGATGGACTGGTGCGCCGAGATGAGCGCGCCGACGGATGGGTGCGCGGTGCCCAGCAGCATGAGGGCGCGGTTGTAGTGCACCTGCCCGAGGCCGAGGCCGCCGTACTCCTCGGGGATCTTGATGCCGAACGTGCCCAGCTCGGCGAGGCCGGCGATGACCTCGTACGGGATGCGGTCCTCACGCTCGATGCGGGCACCGTCCACGTGCTCACGCAGGAACTCGGCGAGCTTCGCGAGGTAGGCGTCCCCGCGGGCGGCGAACGCCGGTTCGGGTCGGGGGTGCGGGGTGATGAGATCGAGACGGAAGCGGCCCAGGTAGAGCTCCTTGGCGAAGGATGGCTGGTCCCACTCGGAGGGACGCGCCTCCTCGGCGACCCGCCTCGCCTCCCGTTCGCCGACCTCCCGCCGGGCCGGCGGTGCTCCACCGGCTTCGGGTGTTCCGGTGCGCGTGTCCTGTGTCGTCGTGACCATGAGAGCTCTCCCCGCCGTCGTTGCCGGTACCGGCAGTACTACATACCTTCGGTACCGGCAGTATCACCCACCGGGGCGCGGAGGGGAAGGGCTCCGGGTGTTCAACTGAGTCTTCCGGCGCGGTAGAGGCCGGCGGCCTCCTCGAACTCTTCCGCCGTGCTCAGCAGCGCGCCGGCCCGGCGGGTGACGGTGAAGGCGAGGTCGTCGTCGTCCTCCTCGATCCAGTCGGCGTGCAGCGCCGAACCGGTGGCGAGCACGCGGAGGAACGCGGCGGCGCGCTCGAGGGTGACGGCGAGGTCGCCGTCGAACACCCCGGAGAGCACCCGGTCGCACAGCTCGCGGACGTCGTCGGGGCCTGGCGGCCCGGCCACGCCGGCGATGGCGCCGGCCACCTCGGCCCGATCCAGGCCGAGGCGGTACCGGTCCGCGACCGTGTGCGGGTCCCGGCGGACCCACTCGCGCAGCAGGTACAGGCGCCACAGCGTGCCCGGCAGCGTGGTGGGCGGGCTGCGGTGCCAGAGTGCGGCGATCTCGTCGAGGCCCTCGGTGTCCACGAGGGTGACCAGGCGCTGCACGAGCTCCGGGTCCTCCGCGCCCGCCCGGCCGCCGTGGACGATGGCGGAGGCGGTGGTGTGCGCGACCTCGGAGCGGCTCGCGGGATCCTCGTCGCCCACGATGAGTTCGGCCTGGGCGGGGTCGAGGATCGCCGGCCGCCGCGGTTGACGACGCTCGCTCATGTCCTGCTCCTTCGCTGCTCGGTCCTCGGGTCCTGCAATTGTCTCGCACCCAGGGCCGGCGCGCAGAGGGCCGACGTTCCGACGCGGCCGGCGAACAGCAAAGACACCGGTCTCCTGGGGGTGCTCATGATAGTCGCGAACGCACTGCCTGCAGGCGAAGGTTTCCCGCTCGGCCTTGGGTGCCCCTACGATCGGAGATATACCCCCCGCATCGTGTCACGAAGGAGTGGATTGTGGACATCGGCGAGAAGCTCGCATCACTGGCGACCAAGGTCGAGCAGCAGAAGGCGAATATCGAGACCGAGGAAGCCACGAAGAACGCCTTCGTGATGCCGTTCATCTCGCTCGTCCTGGGCTACGACGTTTTCAATCCGCAGGAGGTCGTACCCGAGTTCACAGCGGACGTCGGCACCAAGAAGGGCGAGAAGATCGACTACGCCATCGTCAGGGACGGCGAGGTCCAGATCCTGATCGAGTGCAAGACGATCGGCTCACCGCTGACGATTAATCACGCCTCACAACTCTTCCGCTACTTCGCGACAACCAACGCGCGGATCGCCGTGCTCACCAACGGTGAGCGATTCCACTTCTTCACGGACCTCGACCGCCCAAACCGGATGGACGACAAGCCGTTCCTCCAGATCGACCTCACCGACCTCGACCCGGCTGAGTTCCCTGAGGTCGAAAAGCTTACCAAGGACGCCTTCGACCTCGACTCCATCGTCTCTGCCGCAGAAGAACTCAAGTACGTCGGCGCGCTCAAACGTGTCCTCGCCGCACAGTTCAAGGAGCCCGACGACGACTGGGTCAAGGTCCTCACCACACGCGTGTACGAGGGCTCTTTCACGCAGAAGGTCCGTGAGCAGTTCGGGCAACTCGTCCGCAAGGCCTCCAAGCAGTTCCTCGCCGACCAGGTCAACGATCGACTCAAGACTGCCCTCGGTGCCCAGGGTTATGTACCCACCTCGTCGGAACCGCTCACCGGAGAGGTAGCAGCACAGGAGTCTGTAGCTGAAGCAGAGGCTGCGGCAGCAGACAAGGGCGTCGTCACGACCCTTGAGGAGTTGGAAGCCTTCCAGATCATTCGAGCCATCGCCTGCAGCGAGGTCCCAGCCTCCCGAGTCGTGGCACGCGACACCAAGAACTACTTCGGCGTGCTGCTGGATGACAACAACCGCAAGCCCATCGCGCGCCTGCACTTCAACACCGGCCAGCGGTACCTCGGCACGCTCGACCACGACAAGAACGAGACGCGACACCCCATCGACACCCTTGAGGAGATCTACCAGCACGCCGACCAGATCCGCACCACGGTGCGCTACTGGCTCGAGTGACACCGGGCTCACCGCTTGTCAACACCCCGGACGCCCCACGTCACCTCTCATACTTCCGTCTAGGGTTCCGTGGAGCGTTGCTCGCTCGCGAGCGGGATCTCGGCCTCTGGGGATTCCACTCTTCGACTGGGACCGGCGAAAACACACTCGTGTCGTCCCCGCAGAGGTTGTCGCGGCGGGAACGCTGGAGATGAGAGGGACCACCGACCTCGACCTGCGGTTGTGCCATGGGGTCGTTGCTGATGCAGGTGGCTTCGGCGCGGCGCACGTCGACCACGGGCATGAGCCGTCGTTAGCGGTAGTGGATTCCGCAGCAGATGACATCGACCCGCGGGTCGTGGTCGCGGGCCGCGATCCGTCCGGCTTCCCGAGCGACGCGAACGTCACGCGTGTTGTCGTCTTCAGGTGGGCGAACATGGGTACGTCGTGTGCCGGACGAGCCGGTACCGGCACAAGGAACACGGTGCGACGGACACCACGGCCGTCCCGTCTTGTCGCCGCGGGACGTGCCGTGCGCGTCCGCTGGTGGCGTCGCGAAGAGATCGCCGTACCTGTGGGGGCGTTGCTCTTCGTCGCCGGCAGGAACCCAGTACGTCTCCGGTCGGGGGTACCAGACATCCGCGATGAGGTCTCTCCGCGTAGGCATCAGTCGAGGTTAAGCTCGTCGTCCCTGCCGGACTCGTCGAGGTTGGCGCTGGTGACCCGGAGTCGGGCCCGGGCGATGGGCTCGCCATCCTCGCCTGAGCTGAGGGTGAGCGGGAACTGGACGGCAAACTCCGCGACCGCCCGCCAGTCGTTGCTGCCATGTCCGGGCACGAGCCGGTCGAGGGTCTCGGATGGGATGGCGAGACGAGGGACCCTTCGACTTCGTCGTCGCGGGTGACGGCCACCGCGTCGGGCGCGACCCATGCCTCCACTATCGGTCACCCGACAATCTCGTACAAGATGTTGCGCAACTTTCGCGAACGTGACGAGGTAGTCAACGCTCCCAACCCGGCGTTCAGCGGTCAGTGGTCGTCGAGGCGGACCTCCAGCGAGCGTCGGTCAGGGGGCCCAGCGCGCCAGAGGCGCCGCCAGATGCTGGCATACTTCCGTGGAGGGTTCCGTGGAGCGCTTCGCGGACTAAAGAGTGGAACCCCCCGGGCCTCTAGCTCAATCGGCAGAGCAGCGGACTTTTAATCCGCGGGTTGTGGGTTCGAGCCCCACGGGGCCCACCTGACCTGCGGTTTCGCACCGTTGGCGACTCGGGGCGAGCCAGAAGCGAACCAAGAACGAACCACCTAACTTCCGCGCGGCAAGGTCGGCGAGGGCGGCGGCGTGGTCGGTGGTGCTGACGGCGCGCCGCCCGAGGTAGTGGTCCAGGGTCGTTGAGGGGCGGGCGTGGCCGAGCTGGTCGACGATGTGGCGGATGCTGAAGCCCTGGTCGTCCAGCTGGGAGGCGACGGTCTTCTGGAAGGTGTTGCTGGTCACCAAGGGGTAGCCGATCCGGTCCAGGGTCGCGCGCAGGTCGGCCTGGGTGTCGGACGGGTCGCGCAGTTGACCGGTCGGTGAGCAGAACACCACCCCGGCGGGTCCGGTCGGACGCCCGACCGCTCGGCGGTGACGCAGCGTGTCGAGCACCGGTGCGGGCAGGGCGAGAATCCGCTGGGACGCGGGGGTCTTGGTGTGCGGCTGGATGCGCAGCCCGTGCCGGGGAGGCGGATGACGGTGGCGTTGATGTGCACGGCGCTGACGGTCAGATCCAGGACGCCGTCGCGTACGGCAGCGGCCTCTCCGATGCGTACCCCGGTGCCGAGCATGAACTGCACCAGGTCGGGCAGGTCGAGCAGGTCGAGCAGGTCGCGCGGGGGTCGGCGGCGAGGCGTGTCTGCAGGTCGCTGGCCTCGGCTGGGGTCAAGGCTCGCGCCTGACGGTGGTTGCAGGCGATGGGTCTGGAGTCTCGGACCTGGTTGTGGCTGATCGCGCTGTGCCGCACGGCGTCGGCGCACAGGCTGGACAGCGCCCGGCGGGCGGCCCGGGCCGGCTGGGTCCCCTTGTTGACCCGGATCAGAGCCAGGGCCCGGTCGATGACCGCCGGTGTGAGCTCGCCCAGGCGGACCTCGCCCAGCGCCGGGCGGACGTAGAGCCTGCCGCGGCCTCGTAGAGTTGGCGGGTGGCGGGCGCCAACGACCCTGCCTCGAGATCGGCCCGCCACAGGCTGATGGCCGCCGCGACCCGCGTCCCACCGGTCCAGTCCCCTGCGGGGAAGACCGCCCGTTCCTGGATCGCGCCCAGGAGCCGTGTTGCGGCTTCGCCGCGGGTGGCGCCCCACCGGGTCGCCGGCCGACAGGTCCCGTCGAAGTCGCGGAACCTTGCCCGGGCCCGCACCCGTCCCGAGACCGGGTCGTCGTGGAAGTCGATGCGCCGTGAGCACCCAGCGCCAGCGGTGGTCGTCCCATCCACGCACGCTAGGACGACCCGGCAGTGACGGTGCCCGCCGATACGGTGGCCATATGGCACGCCAGGACAAGGACCGTCGGAGTCCTCGCGACCGCACCCCCGCGTCTTCGCCACCATCGCCGCCCGCGGCGTGGAGGATCGAGATGTGGGAGGACCAGGACGGGTCTTGCCCGTTCGCGTCCTCGGTCGCACAGCTGGACCCGTACCGGCAGGCGGTGCTGGACGCGCGCCTCACCCACATCCTGGCACCGATGGGCATGGCGGTGGCGTCCACCGAGTGGGGCAAGGCACTGGGGCAGGGCCTGTACGAGCTGCGCATCCGCCGCTCCCTGCACGCGATCCGCACCTGGGGCCTGTCCGACCCGCCACCGGCGGCCAGCCCGGAGGAGAGACAGCCGGTGCTGCTGCGGGTGTTCTTCACCGTGCACGGCAACCGGGTCGTGCTGTTGTTCCAGGCCTACGACAAGGGTGGCGACCCGTCGGAGAAGCGGCAGCGCAAGGAGATCGCCGAGGCCCGCAGACACCTGCGGGCGTGGCGGTCCTCACGTTGACCGTTCATGCGTCAAAGCACATACTGGGGTGACGCCCGAGGAGGTGAACCGTTCATGGCCACCCGTTCCTACGACGACTTCGCCACCCAGATGAAGGCCGCGTGGAGCCCCGACGTGCGCGACGTGCACGATAAGCTCGCGGCCCAACTCGACGCCGAGGTCGCCGAGCGCATCCGGCTGGGCAAGCAGATCGCCGACCTGCGCCGGTCCCGCCGCCTGACCCAAGGCAAGCTCGCCGCGCTGTCCTCGGTGCGCCAGCCGGAGATCTCCCGCATCGAGCGCGGCGTGGGCAACCCGACCGCCGACACCCTGACGAAGCTGGCCGCGGCGATGGGCGCCCACGTCACGCTGGTCAGCGACGAGACAGCCGTGGCGTACGACCAGGAGCCCGCCGTCGGCGCGTGACAGCATGAGCCCGTGGCGCGCCCGTGGTTGTCCACCACCGTCGACCTGATCGAGGGCCGAGGCGAGACCTTGGTCTTCGTGGTGGTCCCGGCGATGGTGTTCACGATCACCTCATGGCTGGTCAACGGGCGGCCGCGCCAGTTCATGGAGATGTGGGAGAACAGGCGGTGTTCGATCTTGTGCCACTTCGATGTTCCCGGCGGGAGGTGGCAGACGGTGATGGTCAGCCCGGCCTCAGCCTCGATCCACCGATCGTCAGGGTGGGTCGTGACGCATGGGTGCCCCGGACAGGACACGCGTGTCGGTCCCGCAACATGGAGGGGCCACCCCGTGAGGCTCTGCGAGAACATCCAAGAACTCGTAGAGAAGGAATCACACGATGGCCCAGCTCCAGTCTGCCCTGCTCCACCTGCCCTGACAATCGCAGAGGACGCCGGGTTCGGTTTCATCGTCGGCTCGCGGATCACCACGGTGCCCCCACTGCGTCGCGGTGCACGCAGCGACCCCGCTGCCCCACCGCGAACGGCGTGACGAACGGTTGGGAGGCTCGCCGACGCGCTGCCGGCCAGATCCAGGTCAGAGCGGCAGGCATGACTCGCGTAGATCGCCGTCGTGGTACTGCTGAACGTTTCGGCTGGGGCGCTCGGCGACTTCCGGCCGGAGCCTCGTCTCGCGGGTGTAGCCCCGAGTGCTCGCGGACGGCGTCGCGATACTTTTGGTTGCCTCGCCCTCGGCACGGCAGCGCGCGGCATTCCGCGGCCGGCGTGAGGCACCCTCACCCCCGCTCGGCGGCCAGGCAGGCAGGGGGAAGGTCGAACCAGCGCAACTGCTCGAAGTCGGCCGACACCAGGTGGTCGATCGGGCCGTCGGGGGCAGGTGTGGCTGCCGTGAGCACAGCCTCGGCCTGCTCGAGGTAGCCCTTGAGATCGGACTCCGGTGCGCGGTCCTGATGGCTCGGGTAGCGCATGGCGC
>NZ_JBTSDU010000122.1:0-9296 GCF_054605595.1 Georgenia sp.
GACCCCATGGACATGAGCGGCATGGACCACGACACCATGGACATGAGCGGCATGGACCACGACACCATGGACATGAGCGGCATGGACCACGACACCATGGACATGAGCGGGCCCGCCGGGATCCCGCTCGCGATGGGCGCCGATGACGATCGGGACGGTCTCGAGATGGACGCCTGGCACCTGGTGCTCGGCCGAGGGCTGCCCGGGTGGCCCGCCGGCCTGGTGCTGCGGGTCACCCTGCACGGAGACGTCGTGACCGCTGTGGAGACGCTCGCCGACGCGTTCGGCAGCGCGAGTGCCGACCCGGTCGAGCGTTCGGCGTTGCTGGCCGACGCGGCCGCTACCGTGCTCGACCTGGCAGGGTGGGCGACGGTCGCGGCTCGCTCGCGCCAGGTCCGCGACGGCCTGCTCGTTGGTCGCGACCCGACCCCGCAGGCTGCCGAGCTGGAGCGCCTGGCCCGGCGCGTGCGCCGGTCGGTGCTGCTGCGCTGGTCACTGGCGGGCCCGCGGCGGCGCGGGCAGGACGCCCGACCCACGCCGGGTCACCTGATACGGCTGCGGCTGCTGACGATGCTGGACACGGCGGCGGCCCTTCTGCGCGACCCAGCATCACCGCGGACTTCGTCCCACCACGACGACCTTGCCGACCTCCACGAGCTCGCCGTCGGGCAGGAGCTGGGCACGCTTCGTCTCCTGGTCGCGAGCCTCGCGCTCGACGCGCGGACGGTGAGCCATGCCTGACGTCACGCAGGCCGCCCCGGCCTGGGCCGCGCTGGGCCCGGTGGGGCTCGTCCTTTTCGCGACAGCCGGCGCGGCCGTGGCCGGGGTGTCGGCGACAAGGACGCGCGGCGGCGGTCTCCTCGAAGGGGTGACGGTCCCGCTGGCCGAGACCGCCAGGCTGCTTCGCCAGCGCCGCCGCATACCGGTCGCCGCAGACCGGGTGCTGTGGCACGTGGCGATCGGCGGCCTGCCGGTGGTCGCCGTGCTCATGGTCGTCGTGGTGCCACTCGGACCGTGGGTGCTCGCCGACAGCCCGGTGGGCGTCGTGTGGTTCAACGCGATGGACGTCATGCTCTGGGCCCTGTGGTGGCTTGCGGGGTGGGGACCCAACAGCGCGCACTCGCTCGTCGCCGGGCACCGGTTCCTCGGGCTCGCCCTCGCCTATGAGCTCCCCCTGATGTTCGCCCTGACCGCGCCGGCCATCGCAACGGGCAGCCTGCGGGTGGCCGACGTCGCCGCCGCTCAGCACGGCCTGTGGTTCGCGGTCTGGATGCCGGTGGCGTTCGCGGTGTACCTGCTCGCGGCGGTCGCGTTCAGCTCGTGGGGTCCGTTCGCGATCGCCGCGCACGTCGACCTCGCCGGTGGCGTGCTCGCCGAGACGTCCGGGATCGACAGGTGGCTCGTACTGACCGGGCGGCAGATGGTGCTGGCCGCAGCGGCACTGATGGCCGTACCGCTCTTCCTGGGTGGCGGAGCGGGCCCGCTGCTCGGCCCGGTTGCCTGGACCTTGGTCAAGGCCTTCGCGGTGCTGGTGGTCCTGGAACTCGTCGCCGGCCGGGTCCCGATGGTCCGTCCGGAGCGGTTCGCCGAGCTGGGCTGGTTGGTGCTGCTGCCGGCGACCGTGCTACAGATGCTCGTCGTGGCCGTGGTGGCGTTGCGGAGTGCCGCATGATCTCAGCAATCGTGTTGTGGGTCAGTGCTCTCGTCGCCGTGGCCGCGGGGATCGAGGTCTTCCGCACGGACTCGATGGCCCGCGCGACCTACGCCCTGGCGGCCTCGTTCGTGGCAGTCGGGGTGATGCTGCTCACCTTCGGCATGGACTACCTCGGAGTGATCGTCATCTTGATGATGGTCATGGAGATGGCGATCATGGCGCTCTTCATGATCATGCTGATGGGGATGAACCCGGCGCTGATGCCGATGTCCATGGTGCACGGCAAGCGCTCGGCCGCCGCGATCTCGGCGCTGGTGTTCGTGGGTCTGGCGGCGGCGGCGCTCCTCGTTCCCTGGCCGCTCGCGACCTCTGCCCCCGCCGGTGACCTCACCCGCAGCCTCGGCGAGGCCGTGATGGGTCCCAAGATGCTCGTGATGCTCACCGTGAGCCCCGTGCTGTTCTCGACGATCGTCGGCGCAGTGGTCCTCGGGCACCCCAGGGACCGCTACCAGCGTTACGGCGCCGACCTGGCAGCGGACCACCCCGACGACCCGATCGAGGGTGGGATCGGCCGATGACCCTCCCTCTGGTCCTGCTCGTCGCGGCCGCGCTGTTCAGTGTCGGACTGTGGGGGGCGCTGTCCCAACAGGTCGTCGTCATGGTCATGATGGGCATCGAGCTGATGATCAACGCCGTCATCCTGGTCGGCGGCGCGTTGTGGTGGTTCGTCAGCCCGACGCCGGACGGTCAGGTGCTGCTACTGGTCGTGATCGCCGCGATGACGGTGGAGATGGCGATGGGCTTCGCCGTCGCCCTGCTGCTGCACCGACGGCGCGGCACCGACATGACCGACATGGCCACGGAGTTGGACCGGTGAGCGGCGTCTGGCTCCTCGCGCTGGTCGGTCTGCCCACGCTGGTCGGTGCCGGGCTGCTCGGCACGGCGCTTCGTAAGGACGCTGCCGCGCGCCGAGCGACCGGCAGCAGCACGAGGGTTGCGGCCCGCGAACGGTCCGCCCCGGTCGTGGCGCTGGCCACCGCTGGACTTGCTGTCGTGCTCGCGGTCGTGGTGGCCGTCGGCCGCCCTGCGTTCGGGTGGTCCTTCGTGCCCGGGGGTGCCTTCGGGCTCGAGGTCGACGCCCTGTCCGCCGTGCTGCTCCCAGTCGTCACCGGCGTTGCGTTCCTGGTGCTCGTGGTCGCAGCCGCTGAGCGCATCGTCCCGACGGCACGCTTCCACGGCCTCATGCTGCTGTTCCTGGCGGCGGTCGTGGTCACGCTGACCGCAACCACACTGCCGGGCCTGCTGCTGGGCTGGGAGGTGATGGGCGCTGCGTCCTGGGCCCTGATCGGCTTCCACTGGCGTGACCCGGAGCGCACCTCGGCGGGACTGACCGCCTTCATGACCACCCGTACCGCGGACCTGGGCCTGTACCTGGCCGCGGGTGCGGCCGCGGCCGCGGCCGGTGCAGCGCGGTCCGGCGGAGACGTGAGCCTGGCGTTGGTCGACCTGCCGGGTCTGCCCTCGCCGTGGCGTGATGTCGTTGCGATCGGGCTGGTGGTAGCCGCCCTCGGCAAGGCGGCGCAGCTGCCGTTCAGCTTCTGGCTGTCCCGGGCGATGCTCGGTCCCAGCCCGGTGAGTGCGTTGCTGCACTCGGCTGCGATGGTCGCGATGGGTGGCTACCTGCTCCTCCGGGTGGAGCTGCTGCTGGCGGTCACGCCGTGGGTCGCATCGCTAACCGCATGGGTCGGGGCGCTCACCGCCCTGGCGCTGGGTGTGGTCGCCATGGCCCAGCGGGACCTCAAGCAGCTCCTGGCCGCGTCCACAGCCGCCCAGCTGGGCTTCGTCGTGCTCGCCGCCGGCGTGGGAGACATCGCGGGAGGCAGCGAGCACCTGGTCGGGCACGCGGCGACCAAGGCGCTGCTCTTCCTGGTCGCGGGCCTGTGGCTGTCCGCCCTGGGCACCAAGGACCTCCACGCGTTGGCCGGCGTGGGCCGGTGGTGGCGCCCGGTGGGCGCGCTGTTCACGTTCGCGGCTCTCACCCTTGCCGGGCTGCCTCCTCTGGGGCTGTGGGTCACCAAGGACCACGTGCTGGCCTCCGCCGCCGAGCGCAGCACCGGGCTCTACGTGGTGGGGCTCGCCGCCGCCGTGCTGTCCGCGGGCTATGCGGCGGTGGCGGTGCGCGCGGTCTGGCGCGGCCCGGCTCAGCGCCCCGACGGCCGCGCCGGCTGGGACAGCGAGGAGCAGGGGTCGCGCCACGTGCCGACCTCAGCCGTCCCCGCGTTGGCGGTGCTGGCAGTGGGGGCCCTGCTCCCGGTGGCGCTGCTGGTGCCGGAGGTGGCGGACGCCGTCGACGCCCTGCTGGGGGTCGGCGTGACCACCGCTCCCGGCACGGGCGAGATCGCGCTCTCCGCGGGCCTGTCGCTGGTGGCCTTCGGCCTGGTGCTACGACGGGTCCCGCGGGCGGTGCCGGGAGCGGCCGGGTGGTGGTGGCTGGCGCCCGTGGCACGCACCCTGGTGGTTCGACCCGTCGAGGCCACGGCGCGCGTCGCGGACCGGCTGGACCGCCGCCTGGACACCGCCGTCGCAGCCACGGCCGAGGCCGCCGTCGCGGTCGCGGTCGCGGCGGGCCGGTTCGACCTGACCGCGCTCGACGCCGGCGTGCACCGGCTGGCGCGCGGGGTCCGCTCAGCAGGCAGGACGGCGCTGCGCCCGCAGACCGGCCTGGTGCACCAGTACCTCGGTGCCGCCGTCGCAGTCGTGACGCTCGGCGCCGTCCTTCTCGTGATGGTGAGGCCTTGATGCTCTCGGTCGTGGTGTTCCTGCCGCTGCTCGGCGCCGCCGTCCTGGCCCTCCCCGGCATGGCTCCCTCGGTCGCCCGTGCGCTCTGGCTCGCGTTCACGGTGGCCGACCTGGTGCTGGTGCTGGTGATGGTCGCCGGCTACAGCTCCCCCGATCCCGGCGCTCTCGCGTTCGCCGAACAGGTCGACTGGATACCCGGCGCGGGCGTGTCGTACCACGTCGGGGTCGACGGCTTGTCGCTGCCCATGCTGCTGGTCACGGATGTGCTGTTCGTCGCGGTCGCGGTGTGGGCGCTACGCGGGACGGACCGCGTGCGTCGGCTCGCCGCGCTGTTCCTGGCCCTGCAGACCACCTCCCTCGGGCTCTTCGCCGCCCAAGACCTCATCCTGTTCTTCCTGTTCTTCGACCTGTCCATCGTCGCGATGTACGCGGTGATCGCCGGCTGGGGCCACGGCCAGGCCAAGCGCTCGGCGCTGCAGTTCTTCCTGTACACCTTCCTTGGTTCCCTGGCCCTGCTCGTGGGCTTCATCGGCCTCTACCTCGGGTCGGACCCCCATACGTTCGACATCCCCACCCTGGTGTCCCAGGCACAGGGTGGGGCGACGCTGGGCGGCGGACTGGTGCTCGGCTTGATCCTGCTCGGCCTGGCGATCAAGACCCCGACCGTCCCGTTCCACACCTGGCTGCCGCCTGCGCACACCGACGCGCCGGCGATCGGGTCGGCCATCCTCGCCGGGGTGCTGTTGAAGATGGGCACCTATGGATTCCTGCGGGTGGGCATGCCGCTGCTGCCCGACGTGTGGCGGTCATGGGCATGGGTCATCCTGGGCGTCGGGCTGGTCTCGGTGCTGTACGGCGCGCTGGTGGCGCTCGCGCAGACGAACCTCAAACGGATGATCGCCTACACCTCGGTCAACCACATGGGTTATGTGGTGCTTGCCGTGGGCGCGGCCGGCATCGCGGCACCGGACACGGCAACGGCGCGGGAGATGGCGATCACCGGTGCGGTCACGCAGATGGTCAGCCACGGTTTGATCACGGGCGCCCTGTTCCTGCTCGCCGGGGTGCTGCACGACCGTGCGGGCACCTACGAGATGGGCCGGTTCGGTGGTCTCGCCGCGCACGCACCCCGGTACACGGCGCTGTTCTCGATCGGGGCCCTGGCCTCCCTGGGACTGCCGGCCCTGTCCGGCTTCATCGCGGAGTTCCAGATCTTCACGGGCAGCATCGCGGCCACGTGGGTCGCCGCGCTCGCGCTGCCGGGCATTCTCGTGACCACCGCGCTGTTCCTGCGTGCGTTCCACCGGGTCTTCACCGGTCCGGACGGTGTGGCCACGGCCGGCTTTACCGATCTGGATGGGAACGAGACGGTCGCTGCTGGCGCCCTCCTGGCCCTCTCACTCGCCCTCGGGGTGGTTCCGGGTCCGTTCCTCGACCTGATCCGCCCCTTCGCCGCATCGGTGATCGCCGGGCTGGGCGGGTGATGGTCGTGACATCCGGTGGGAGCAGCCCGTGGTGAGTGGCCCCGACTACGCCGCCCTGGCACCGGAGGGACTGCTGGTGGCCGGCGCTGTCCTGGTCCTCCTGCTCGGGTCCTTCTTGCCACAGCGGCGCCTCCCGCTGACCCGCTGGGTCGCGACCGGAGCACTGGCGGCCTCCGCGGCATCGTCACTGTGGGCGGGCAGCGGGACGGTGTTCGAACACAGTTACGCCCTGGACCCCGCTACCGGCGCGGCCCGGGTGATCGCACCGTTGGCGACGCTCGCCGTCCTCTGGCTCGGGGCGGGCGAGTTGGGCCGGACCCGACGCGAGGCCGAGACCTACACGCTCATGCTTCTCGCCACCGCCGGGACGGTCGTCCTCGCTGGGGCCAGCGACCTCGCAGTGCTGGCCGCCGGGTACCTGCTCGTCTCGGTTCCCGTCTACGCCCTCGTCGGCCTACCGAGCACGGACACCTCGGCGGAGGCGGCCCTGAAGACCTACCTGCTCGGCGCGACCCTCGGGGTGACCATGCTGCTGGGCGCCGTCGTCCTGACCGGGCTGGGCGGCGCCACCGGTTACGCCGAGCTTCGCGACGGCCTCGCCCTGGCACCGCCGGCCGGGATCGCGCTGGGCCTGGCGGCGCTGCTGGCCGGGTTGGCCTTCAAGGCCGCGGCCGTGCCCGGCCACTTCTGGCTGCCCGATGCGGCCCAGGGCTCCTCGGTCACCTCGGCGGCGTTCGTCACGACCGTCCCCAAGATCGGCGCCGTGCTCGCCATCGCCCGGGTCGTCGACCTCCTCACGGGTCTGGCCGTCGCGGCCGGAGCGGCGGTGGCTGTGATCGCCGCCGCGTCGATGACCCTCGGCAACCTCGCCGCACTGGGTCAGGACGACGTCCGTCGGCTGCTCGGCTGGTCGGCCGTGGCCCAGGTCGGGTTCCTGCTCATGGCCTCCGCCGCCATCGCCGAGCCCGCCGCGCTGCCGGCGCTCGGTCTCTACCTCGCCGGCTACGCCGCGACCAATCTTGTCGCCTTCGCCGTGGCGGCCGCCTACCCCGAGCGACGGCGGATGGCGGACTGGGCCGGGGTCGCACGAGAGGACCCCGCCAGCGCGGCTGCGCTCGTGATCGCGATGCTCGGTCTGGCGGGCACACCGCCTACCGCGATCCTGTTCGGCAAGCTGACCGTGTTCACCGCAGCGTGGTCGGCTGGGCTGGTCTGGCTCGTGGTGCTCGCCGCGGTGCTCACGGTCGTGAGCCTGGCCTACTACCTGCGCTGGATCAGGGCCGCGTTCCGGGCCCCTGAAGGCGACCGCGCCCCGGGCGTGGCTGAGGTCGTCCGCTCGGCGCGCGCCGTCGCGGTCATCGGCGCAGGGGTGGTGCTGGCTCTCGGGATCGCTGCCGGACCGGTCCTCGCGGCGCTGGCCGGACCGCTCGCCCGGTGACGGTCGGTTGAGCCCCGATCGCCCCCGTCGCTTTCATCGAATCTTCACCGATTCTGCCGGCTAGGACCCGGACGGCCAGCGACCCTGACCGTATGCAACCGACAGCCGCACCCGTGACCGCGCCGCCCGCCGTCGCCGGGCCCCGCGCACACCAGGCGGGCGGGCCGCCACGTCGACGCACGGTGTGGACCGCGCTCACCGGCGTCTTCGGTGCCATCGTGGGCCTTGCACCCCATGTGCTGCACCACGTCGGCCCCCTGGTCGGCACCGCGCTCGTGGCGGGGGCGGGTGGCACGGTGCTGTTCGGCGCCCTCGGCCTGGCCGCGTCCGTACCGATGCTCGTGAAGCTCAAGCGGCGCTTCGCCAGCTGGTGGGCGCCCTCCATCGCCCTGGTAGTATTTGCCGCAATGTTCACCCTTTCCACCGTTGTCATCGGGCCGTGGATCAGCGGGTCCACCGATGCGGCCCGCCCGGCCGTGACCGAGGACGTGGACCACGACGTCCACCACGAATCGTGACCTCTGCTCAGGCCGACGGCGGCAAGGCCGGGAGCCCTCAGTCCCCACGTCGGCACGGCGACCCGGGGGCCAAGGCCGACCGCCGGCAGGACCCCTCCGGCACGCGTCAGCCGAGCCAGTCCGGTTCCGCCTTCTTCCAGTCGCCGCCCCCGGACCGGCCGGGGCGACAGGTGCGCGTGGTCCCGGCGAAGGTCGGGACGGTGCGACGAGTGCGGCCGGTGAGCCCGTCGACACGGGCGGAGGCGCCCACGGTGCAACGACCGCGCCCGGCGAAGCCCGCCGGGCCCCGGCCCACGCCGACGCCACCCACGCCGACGCCGACGCCGACGGACACCGCCCCGCGGGCGGAGGAGGGTCAGCGCGCACCCCAGGCTGCCGTACCGGACCCCGCTGACACGCCGCCGGCAACCGGGCCAACCTCTCGGCCTCCCACGCTCGCACGGAACCTCGCGGAGCACCCGCTCGCGATCACCGACCTCAGGTGCAGCCCGCTGGAGGACGTCGACCAGCAGTCGCTCGGTGTCACGTACTGGTTCGAGGCCGAGACCTCCGGTGACCCGTACCCCATGACGGTGCACCTCAGCGGGCACCGCACGGGCGAGGCCCCGGGGTCGGCGGGCAAGACCAGTTTCACGGTGACCTCGACGGTCGACCAGGTCGTACCGGGTTCTGGCCGGATCGCCGTCACCACCCGGGTGCCGAACGTGGCACCGGGCGAGTGGGAGGTCACGGCGACGCCCGTGCGACGCGCCCCAGAGGGCGCTGCCGCGCCGTGGGTCGAGGTCCGCTCCCCTCGGTTGACCCGTGCCACGACCAGGGGACGCACCGCCTTCACCGCCTTCGTCAACAACCTGGCGCCCGGCGTGTTCCTCGGGGCATGGCCCACCCTGGTGGGCACGGGGTTCGTCCTCGCCCTCGTGGTCCAGGCTCTCCTCGCCGGCCAGTTCGACCTCCCGCCGCTCCGGCTGTTCCTGCTCACGGTGGTCGCGAGCGCGCTCGGGCTCATCGGCGCGAAGGGCTACTACGTGCTGACCCATCCTGGGGAGCGGAGACGCCTCATCACCGCGGGGATGTCCGTCCAGGGCTTCGTCATCGTCACGCTGGGCACGTTACTGCTCGGCGCGTGGCTCCTGGGGCTGCCGCTGGGCCCGCTGCTCGACGTCACGGCCCCCGGGCTGCTGTTCGCGATGGCGGTGGGCCGCCTCGGCTGTCTGCTGGGCGGCTGCTGCGTCGGTCGACCCACCACCGCGCGGTGGGGCGTCTGGTCCTCGGACCGCCGCCTGGGTATCCGGAGAATACCCGTTCAGATCTTCGAGTCGACGTTCTCGGCCGTGCTGGGCGCGCTCGCGCTGGCGGCCGTCGTGCTGTTGCCGACCAGCGGCAGCGGTCTGGTGCTCCTCGCC
>NZ_JBTSDU010000123.1:0-9250 GCF_054605595.1 Georgenia sp.
ATCAGCGCGGTGGCGTCTACCCCATACCGTTCCCCCACGTCCCGGGCAGCGAGGGGGCCGGGACCGTCACCGCCGTCGGTGCGGGTGTCGCGGACGTCACGGTCGGCGACCGGATCGCCTGGTTGGCGGCCCCGGGGTCCTACGCCGATCGGGTGGTCATGCCCGCCGACGCCGCCCTGCCCGTGCCCGAGGGTGTCGACCTCGAGACCGCGGCGGCCCTGCTGCTGCAGGGCATCACCGCCCACTACCTGGTGGCCTCGACCTTCCCGGTCCAGGCCGGCCACGACGTGCTGCTCACCGCCGCGGCCGGCGGCGTCGGGCTCCTGCTCACCCAGCTCGCCGCGGCGCGCGGCGCCCGCGTCATCGGGCTGGTCGGCAGCGCCGAGAAGGAGACCCTCGCGCGCGCGGCCGGCGCCGCGGACGTCATCCGCTACACCGAGCTGGCGGACGTGACGACCGAGCTGCCCACCCTCGTGCGGGACCTGACGGGCGGCGTCGGGGTCGACGTCGCCTACGACGGGGTCGGCAAGGTCACGTTCGACGCGTCCCTGGCATCGGTGCGACGCCGGGGCATGCTCGTGCTGTTCGGCGGGGCGAGCGGGCAGGTGCCGCCGTTCGACATCCAGCGCCTCAACGCCGCCGGATCGCTCTTCCTCACCCGTCCGAAGGTGGGCGACTACACGGCCACCCCCGACGAGACCCGGTGGCGCGCCGGGGAGCTGTTCGACGCGGTCGTGGCGGGGGCGTTGCGCGTGCGCATCGGTACCCGCTTCCCGTTGACCGCGGCCGGGGACGCGCATGCGGCACTGGAGTCACGGGGCACCACCGGTAAGGTCCTGCTGATTCCCTGAGGTCTCAGCCGGCGTGGGAGAGTGTCCGCTCGCTGCGGAGACTTTTCGAGCCCCCGCCGCCCCGGTGCTGGTCGAGCTGGGCGGCGATGTCGCGTGCCCAGGCCCGGATCTTGCCCCACTCTCGGTAGTCCCCCTCGGGCGCGGTGCCCAGCCGGGTGACCGAACGCTCCCGCAGACCGAGCGCCGCCGGGTCGAGCCGGCCCTTGAACGTGATGTAGCCCAACGGGTCGAGCTGGCGCACCATGCCCGACGCCTGCGCCGGATCCTCCACGGCCCCGGTGGACGCGACCCCGGCGAGCCCGCAGGAGAAGACCCACAGCGGCAACGCGCGCAGCTCGTCGCCGCGCCGGGCGACGAAGTCCCGCATGGACTCCATCCACCGCGTCATGTAGACCGCCGAGCCCAGCACGACCGCGTCGATCCCGGCGAACGTCCGGACGTCCCCGGGGGCGACACGCTTGGCCTCGTGCCCGCACACCCGGAGCTCGTCGACGATGGCGTCGCCGATGCCGGCGGTGGCCTGATGCTTGGACGCGATGACGACGAGGATCCTCATGCTCTCCACTGTGACGCGAGCCCGCGCGGCGCGGATGGGACGAATGTCCCTTTGTGCTCAGGCGTCCCAGTCGGCGAGGCGCAGGCGTCGCGCCGTCTCCGTGAGGCCCCGCGCGGCCAGGAAGCGGGCCGACGTGGGCGTGTCGGTGCCGGCACGCAGATACCGGCCGGAGAGCTCGTCCAGGCCGCCCCGGGCGATGACCAGGACGAGCTCGACGACGGCCGCGACGTCGGTCCACTCGGTCCGGCCGGCGTGCGCGCGCATGGCGGTGGTCATGTCGGTCACCACGACACCGGGCGCGACCTCGAAGGTGCGCAGGCCGCGGTCGTGGCCCGCCGCGTGCAGGGCGCCGCCGATGCGGAAGAGCGCGGTCTTGGAGGCGTTGTAGGCGGTCGCGTCGGCGTTGTCACGCGTGCCCGCCCCCGAGTTGAGGTCGATCACGCGACCGCCGCCACGGGCGAGCATGCCCGGCACGACGGCGCGGGCCAGCAGGAAGGGCCCACGCACGTTCGTCTCCATGACGGACCACCACTCCGCGGGGTCCGCCTCCCACAGCGGCACCTCGGTGTCGATGCGGCCGGCGTTGTTCACGAGCAGGTCGACGGTGCCTAGCTCGTCCTCGACGCGGCGCACGGCACCCGCGACCTCCTCGGGCACGGTCACGTCCGCCACGGCCGCGACGGCGCGCCGGCCGAGCGCCTCGACCTGTGCCGCGACCTCCGCCAGCCGGTCGCCGTCCCGGGCGAGGACGGCGACGTCGAGCCCGGCACCGGCCAGCCCGAGCGCGAGCTCCCGGCCGATGCCCCGTGAGGCCCCCGTCACCAGCGCGGTGCGGGCGGGCGGGACCGCACCCGGCGCGGGGCGCAGGTCGCGCCGGACGTCGTCGCTCATGCCCGCAGCACCGCGCCGACGCGACGGCCGGCGACGTCGACGATGCGAGTGCGCACGGCGGCGGTCTCCTCGGCGGTGAGCGTTCGGTCGCCGGCGCGCAGTCGCAACGCGAACGCGAGGGACTTCTTCCCCGCCCCGAGCTGCTCGCCGGTGAAGGCGTCGAAGAGGCGGATCTCCTCGGCGAGCTCGCCGGCGCCCTCCCGGACGGCGGCGAGGACGGCCGCGGCGGGCACGTCCGCGGCGACCACCAGGGCGACGTCCTCCTTGGCGAGCGGGAACGTGGAGACCGGGCTCACCTGAACGGGCTCGGCGGGGCTCGCCGCCAGGACGGCGTCCAGGTCCAGCTCGAACGCGGCGGTGCGGGCGGGCAGCTCGAACGCCCCGCAGACGCTCGGGTGCAGCTCGCCGGCGTGGCCGACGACGCGGCCGCCGACGAGGAGCTCGGCGCAGCGTCCGGGGTGCCAGGGCTCGAGCGTGCCGGCCCGGACCACGAGGTCCACCCCGACGGTACGGGCGAGGGACTGGGCGGCCTCGACGGCGTCGGCCCAGTCGCGGCGCCGGCCCGGGCCCCACACGCCGTCGGGTACGACCGGTCCGCCCAGGACACCGGCGACGTGGCGCGGCTGGGCGGGCACGGCCCCCAGGAGGCCGGCGAGCTCGTCGTCGGTGGGCCGGCGGGTGACGCCGGGAGCGGGGGCGGGGGCCATGCCCCCCGGCCGGGTGACGAGGCCGATCTCGAAGAGCGCGATCTCGGCGGCGCCCCGACCGACGTTACGACGGGCGGCGTCGAGGAGGGTGTCCAGCAGCGAGGTCCGCATGGCCGGCGCATCTTCGGCGATGGGGTTGACGAGGCGCAGCACGTGGCGGCGCTCGTCGTCCGGCGCCAGGCCGAGCCGGTCGTGGACCTCACCGATGAAGGGGTAGGTGAGGATCTGGGTGAGGCCGTGCTCGGCGAGGGTGCGGGCCACGTCCCGGCGGCGCCGCTGGTCCGGGGTGAGGCCGGGGCCGGCCGGCGCGGCGGGCAGCACCGAGGGGATCTCGTCGTAGCCGGCGAGGCGGGCCACCTCCTCGACCAGGTCGGCCGGGCCGGTCAGGTCCGGGCGCCACGTGGGCGGGGTGACGACGACGGGGCGCGCGCCCTCCCCGCCGGCAGCGGTCCCGCCGGGGAGGGGGGTCTCGGCGTCGGTGGCGCTCGCGATCGCACATCCGATCTCGCGCAGCAGGCCCAGGACCCGCTCGCGCGGGTAGTCGACGCCGACCAGCCGGCCGGCCAGGGCCGGGTCGAAGACGACCGGGGCGGGCGGCACCGTGGTGTCCAGGTCGCTCACGGCCGGGTCGGCGGTGCCGCCGCCGTGGGCGAGGAGCAGGTCGACGGCGCGTTGGGCGGCGACGGCCTGGAGCGCGGTGTCCACGCCGCGCTCGAACCGTTTGGCGGCCTCGCTGGGCAGCTTGTGCCGCCGGGCGGTGCGCGCGATCGATACGGGGTCGAAGTGGGCGGCCTCGATGAGCACGTCGGTGGTGGCGGCGCCGACCTCGGTCGCCGCCCCCCCCATGACGCCGGCGAGGCCGAGCACGCGGGAGCCGGGCCCGTCGGGCGAGTCCGTGATGAGCAGGTCCTCGCCGTCGAGCCGGCGCTCCACGCCGTCGAGCGTGGTGAGTCGCTCCCCCGCGCCCGCGCGGCGCACCACGATCGGGGCGCGCAGCGTGGCGAGGTCGTAGGCGTGCAGCGGCTGGCCGAGGTCGAGCATGACGTAGTTGGTCACGTCGACGGCGAGCGAGATGGGCCGCATGCCGGCCTGCGTCAGGCGTTCCTTGAGCCAGGCGGGTGACGGGGCGGCGGGGTCGATCCCGCGCACCACGCGGGTGACGAACCGGTCGCAGCCGGGCCGGCCGGTCACCGGGGCGCCGTCGTCGACCGTGACGGCGAAGCCGTCCGCCGTGGCGGGCGCCGGCGGGGCCGGCCGGTTCTCCGGCAGGCCCGGGTCGGTGAACGTGGCGCCGGTGGAGTGGGAGTACTCCCGGGCGACGCCCCGCACGGCGAAGCAGTAGCCACGGTCCGGGGTCACGTTGATCTCGAGGACCTCCTCGCCCAGGCCGAGCAGGGCGACGGCGTCGGTCCCGACGGGCGGCACGGCGTCGAGGAGCCGGTCGAGGACGATGATGCCGTCGTGGTCCTCCCCGATGCCGAGCTCACGCATCGAGCAGATCATGCCGTCGCTGAGGTGGCCGTAGGTCTTGCGGGCGGCGATGGGGAACGGGCCGGGGAGCACGGCGCCGGGCAGGGCGACGACGACGTGGTCGCCGACGGCGAAGTTGTGCGCGCCGCAGATGATGCCGCGGGACGCCACATCGGCCGGCTCCTTGCCGGTGCCCGGGACGTGGTTGTGCTCCGGGCCGACGTCGACGCGGCAGTAGTTGATCGTCTTGCCGTTCTTCTGCTCCTCCTTGACCACGGAGAGCACGCGGCCCACGACGAGCGGGCCCGTGACGGCGGCGGGCACGATGCGCTCCTCCTCCAGGCCGACCCGGACGAGGTCGGCGGCGACCTGGGCGGCGGAGGTGCCGGCCGGGACGGCGACGTGCTCGGCGAGCCAGCTGGTGGGGACGTAAGGCATGTCAGTTGCCCCTTCCGGTGGTGCCGAACTGCTGGGAGAAGCGGACGTCACCCTCGACCATGTCGTGCATGTCCGCGATGCCGTGGCGCAGCATGAGCGTGCGCTCGATGCCCATGCCGAAGGCGAAGCCGGAGTAGACCTCCGGGTCGATCCCGGCGGCGACCAGGACGGCGGGGTTGACCATGCCGCAGCCGCCCCACTCGATCCAGCCGGCCCCGCCCTTCTTCTGGGGGAACCACAGGTCCATCTCGGCGCTCGGCTCGGTGAAGGGGAAGAAGCTGGGGCGCAGGCGGGTGCGTGCCTCCGGCCCGAACATGGCACGGGCGAAGTGGTCGAGCGTGCCCTTCAGGTGTGCCATCGTCAGGCCCTCGTCCACCGCCAGGCCCTCGACCTGGTGGAACACGGGGGTGTGGGTGGCGTCCAGGGCGTCGGTGCGGAACACCTTGCCCGGCACGGCGATGTAGATGGGCACCTCGCGCGCGAGCATGGTGCGCGACTGCACGGGCGAGGTGTGCGTGCGCAGCACCAGCTCGGGGTGGTCCTGGACGTAGAACGTGTCCTGCATCTGCCGCGCGGGGTGGTCGGGGCCGAAGTTCAGGGCGTCGAAGTTGAACCACTCGTGCTCGACCTCGGGGCCCTCCGCGATCTCCCAGCCCATGGCGACGAAGAAGTCCGAGACGTCCTCCATGAGGGTCTCCAGCGGGTGCCGGGCGCCCTGCGGGGTACGGGCGGCGGGCAGGGTGACGTCGACCGTCTCGGTGCGCAGGACCTGCTCGTCGCGCTCGGCCTCCAGCACGGCCTGTCGCGCGGCGATCGCCCGATCCAGGCGCCCCCGGGCCTGGCCGACCAGCTTGCCGGCAGCGGCCTTGTCCTGCGGCTCGAGTGCGCCGATCGCCCGGTTGGCGAGCGCGAGGGGGCTGCGGTCGCCGGTGTGGGCGAGGCGGGCCTCCTTGAGCTCGTCGAGCGTGGCGGCGGCGACGACGGCGGCGAGGCCGAGCTCGACCGCGGCGTGCACCGCGGGCTCGTCCAGCGGGTGCGGGGGCTGGGGTGCTGAGGACGTCATGCCTACCTTCCGACGATCGAGCGGCGGGCACGCGCGGGGCGCGCGAGCCGCCAGCGTGCCAGTCTAGGCGGCTCCCCGGCCCCGGCGGCCGGTCGGTCACGTGACGGGACGACCGGTCAGCGGGGCGCCGCGGCGAGCGGGAAGCGTTCGACCGGCTCGTACAGCGGCCCACCACCGCGTCCCTCCCCCGGCCGTGAGAGCACGAGCGTCACGTCCGCCGCGTCCCATGCGGGGCCCTCGTACACGCTCAGCGCGTGCGCGCGGCCCGGCAGGTCCTCGGGGGTGCCCCGCCGTGCGCCGAGGCGGGCGATCGTCACGTGGGCGCGCCTCCGGTCACGCGGCGCGCGTTCGAACCCACCGCGCCGCAGCGGCGCGCCGGCGTCGTCGCAGGCGGCCATGAGCCCGACGAGCCGGTCGGGGCTCGCACCGACCGGCTCGCCCGCCCACGGCCCGTCACCCTCCCACGACCCGCCACCCGCCCGCCCGCCGTCCTCCTGCACACCGACCCAGAGCGTCCGGTGGCCGAAGACGCCCGCGCCGCGCAGCCGGAGCCGGAGCGGCGCACAGCCCTCGGCGACGGCGCCCAGCCGGGCACCGAGCTCGGGGACGGCGCCGTCCGGGACCTCGCCGAAGAACGCGAGCGTGATGTGCCGCTGCTCGACGGGCACCCACCGTAGCGCGGGCGGCCCGGCGGCCGGAGTCCCGCGCAGCGCGGCGACGGCGAGGTCGAGGTGGTCCTGCACGGCGCCGGGGAGCTCGAGGCTGGCGAAGAGCCGCATCACCGGATGATCCCCCGTGCCCCGGTGCGGGTCAATCAGGTGACGTGCCATACGCCGGGCGGTACCGTCAGGTATGCGAATCTCCGAGGTGCTCAGGCGCAAGGGTGACGACGTCGTCACCATCCGCAGCGACGCGTCCATCGCGGACCTGCTCGACCTGCTCGCCGACCGCCGCATCGGCGCGGTCGTGGTCTCCGATGCCGACGGCCGGGTGGACGGCATCATCAGCGAGCGCGATCTCGTCATGAAGCTGCGCGTCGGCACCGAGGCGTTCGGGTCGGTCCACGTCCGCGACTACATGTCCACCGACGTCGCCACGTGCGTCCCCGGCGACGACACCGAGACCCTGGCCCGGAAGATGACGGAGATGCGGGTGCGTCACCTGCCGGTCCTCGTCGACGGGCGGCTGGCCGGGATCGTCTCCATCGGGGACATCGTGAAGCAGCGGCTGGACGAGCTCCAGGAGGAGCGCGACCAGCTCGTGGACTACGTGCAGCAGGGCCGCCCGGTTACCCGCTGACACCATGTCCCAGGCGACGGACCGGTTGGGGCGGCAAGGAGCTCTCCCGGCGACGACGGTGGTGTGCTGCGGGCTGACCACGCTCGACGTCACGCAGACGGTCGACGCCGTGCCGCGCCCGGACGAGAAGGTGGTCGCCCGCTCGGTGCGCGTCGACGTCGGCGGCCCGGCGGCGAACGCCGCGCGCACCGCCGCCGCCCTGGGGGCGCCGACCACGCTGGTCACCGCGCTCGGTACCGGCCCGCTGGCCGAGCTGGCCCGGACGGTGCTGACCGCGGCCGGGGTGCGCGTGGTGGACGTCGCCGCCGACGACGCCGGCCCGGCGCTGTCCACCGTGCTCGTCACGGCCGGCACCGGGGAACGCGCCGTCGTCTCCGCCAACGCGGTGGGCCGGGCGGTGGGCGGGTGCCCGCCGGGCGTGCTCGACGGCGCCGGCGCGCTCCTCGTGGACGGGCACCTGCTCGCCGTGCAGGTCCCGCTCGCCCAGGAGGCGCGCGAGCGCGGTGTGGTGGTCCTGCTCGACGGCGGCTCGTGGAAGCCGGGACTGGACGGCCTGCTCCGCCATGTCGACGTCGCCCTCGTCTCCGCGGACTTCGGTGTGCCGGGCCGCAAGGGCGCGACCGGCCACGACGACGACCGGCTGTCCGAGGACGGGCCGCCGGACACCCTGGCCGCCATCGCCGCGCACGGCCCGGCGCTCGTCGCCCGGTCCCACGGCGCGGGCCCCCTCGAGGTCCTGACCGCCGGTCACCGGTACCGGATCGACGTGCCGGCGGTGGCGCCGTCGGACGTGGTGGACACCCTGGGCGCGGGGGACGTACTGCACGGCGCCGCCGCGTTCCACCTCGCGGCCCGCGCGGCCTGGCCCGACGCCATCCAGGAAGGAGCGCGCCTGGCCACCCGGTCCGTGCGCTCCCCCGGTGCGCTCGGCTGGGCCGCCTCGGGCGGTCAGGGCGCGCCTGGGCCCGCGGTGTGCCAGCGCACGAGCACGTCGGCGCGGGTGCTGGACCCGGCGACGAGCTCGGCGTTGCGCTGGTCCGAGCCGTTGGCGAAGGCGTCCGCGACCTCGGGTGAACGCCCGTAGGAGACGTGGCGCGCCAGCAGGCGGGCGCGCCGGTCGGGCTCCGGCGCCTGCAGGAACCACGTCTCGTCCAGCAGGCGGGGCAGCCGGTCCCAGGGGGCGGCGTCGAGCAGGAGATAGTTGCCCTCGGTGAGGACGACGGCGTGCGCCGGGGCGACGGGCACCGCGCCGGCGATCGGCTCCTCGAGGGTGCGGTCGAACGTGGGCGCGTAGACCACCGCGGAGTCGGGACGCTGGACGCGCACGCGCCGGACGAGCGCCACGTAGCCGTGGGCGTCGAACGTGTCGGCCGCGCCCTTGCGGTCGGCCCGCCCGAGGCGTTCGAGCTCGGCCTGCGCCAGGTGGAAGCCGTCCATCCCGACGACGGCGGTCGCGGTGCCCCGCTCCGTCAGCGCCCGGGCGAGCACCTCGACCAGGCTGGACTTGCCGGCACCGGGGGCGCCCGCGATGCCGATGAGCGCGCGGCGGGCCCGGTCGGGACCGCCGCGCCGGCGCACGGCGTCGATGCGCGCCACGAGTGCGGACACGTCGGTGGGCGTCGCGTCCAGGACCGTGGGCCCGCGCCCGGGCTCGGCGGGCGCACCCACGCCCGGCCCGGGCTCGGCCGTCGTGCCCATGCTCGGCTCCATGCTCGGCGCGGGCTCAGCCGTCGCCGCCGCGCTGCGCCCGCGCGGAGGCGTACAGGCACAGGGCGGCGGCGGACGCGACGTTGAGGGACTCGGCGAGTCCGTGCAGCGGGACCCGGACGACGGCGTCGCAGAGCGCACGCTGGGCGTCCGTCAGGCCGTGGGCCTCGTTGCCGAAGACCCAGACCGTCGGTGCGGCCAGCTCCGGGGCGGGCGCAGCCGGGAGCTCCGCGGCGTCGAGGTCGTGGGCGGGCGCCGCGCCGGCCTC
>NZ_JBTSDU010000124.1:0-9214 GCF_054605595.1 Georgenia sp.
CGCGAGTCGCGACCGCGTGCCCCCAGGTACGCGCCGTAGCGAGTGAGGTCGCGGCGGTACGCGGCGACGGTGTGCTCACTCATGCCGCGCTCGACCGACAGGTGCGCGAGGTACTCCCCCAGCGCCCGGGCGACGGGCTCGGGCACCGCCACGGACGCCCGGCCGACCGGCACCACCACGGGGCCCCGGTCACGTGCGGGTGCGGTCATCGTCCCACCGTGCTCAGAACGGCAGGAACGGGTCGACGGCGACGCCGACGAACACGATCGTCAGGTAGGTGATGGAGCCGTGGAAGACCTTCATCGCGGCGAGCTTGCCGCGCTCGGGATGCAACGCCCGCCGGTAGAGCTGGACGCACGTGTACATGAACCAGGCGCCCGATCCCACGGCGACCCCGGTGTACACCCAGCCCATCCCGGCGCTCGGGATGAGCACCAGCGAGCAGGCGATCATCGCCGCCGCATAGGCCAGGATGTTCCGGGCCACGGTGACGTCGCTCGAGACCACCGGCAGCATCGGCACGCCCGCGCGGGCATAGTCCCTCTTGAACTTCATCGACAGCGGCCAGTAGTGCGGCGGCGTCCAGAAGAAGATGATGAGGAAGAGCCACAGCGCCGGCCACTCCAGCCCGCCGGTGACGGCGGACCAGCCGATCAGCACCGGCATGCAGCCGGCGACGCCGCCCCACACGATGTTCTGCGCCGTGCGCCGCTTGAGGATCAGCGTGTAGAAGACCACGTAGAGCAGGATGGCCGCGAGGGTGAGCCAGGCCGCGACCGCGTTGACGAGCACCGCGAACCAAGCGACGGACACCACACCGAGCACGGCGGCGAACACGAACGCCTGCCGCGGCGCCAGCTCGCCGGTCACCAGCGGGCGCTGGCTGGTCCGGTTCATCACCTTGTCGATGTCCCGGTCCACGTACATGTTGAACGCGTTGGCGGAGCCGGCGGCGAACGCCCCGCCCACCAGGGTGATGAGCAGCAACCACGTCCCTGGCCAGCCGTCCGCGGCCAGGATCATGGTGGGGACGGTGGTGATGAGGAGCAGCTCGATGATGCGCGGCTTCGTCAGTGCGAGGTAGGCCCAGAACCTCGACCGCTGGTGCACAGGCCCGCCGGGGGTCGGCGCCGTCTGGGGGTGCAGCGGACCGGCGGGCCCGTCCTGGCTCGCGACGCCGCCGCGCCCGACGGGTGCGGTGGCGGCTTCGTGGCCCGCCGCTCCCTCGTGCCCGGTGCCCGCCGATGGCAGGGACCGCCCCGAGGCCCCCTCGCCGGCCGGTCGGCTGGCCGCTGGCTGGGCGCTGTGCACGAAGATCCCTGCTCCTCATCTCCCGTGACACCAATCACAGGGGTTCGGGCGGAATGTCCCACCACCCTCGGTGATTGCAGTCTACGTGGCCGGGGGACATCGGTCCGGAGGTTGACGCCCACGCCACCTGCCTGGTGGACCGGGCGCCCCGGGCCGCCCGGCATGAGAGTCGAAAGAGCCCCTGGGCCCTGACGCCGGTAGTGTCTTTCACAAGAATGTGCATGTGCGAGCGTCGTGGTCCGGCGCCGTGCGGGACGAGGTCCCGGCCGATGGTCGGGACAGAAACGAGGATCTGTTGAACACCACGCCCCTGGAATGGACCGAGCTCGACCGGCGGGCGGTCGACACCGCCCGAGTGCTCGCGGCGGACGCCGTCCAGAAGGTCGGTAACGGCCATCCGGGCACGGCGATGTCGCTCGCGCCGGCGGCCTACCTCCTCTACCAGCGGGTCATGCACCTCGACCCGGCCGACGACCAGTGGCTCGGCCGCGACCGTTTCGTGCTCTCCGCCGGTCACTCGTCGCTCACCCAGTACATCCAGCTCTACCTGGCGGGTGTCGGGCTCGACCTCGAGGACCTCCAGGCGCTGCGCACCTGGGGCTCGAAGACCCCCGGTCACCCCGAGTACCGCCACACCACCGGCATCGAGATGACCACCGGCCCCCTGGGCCAGGGACTCTCCTCCGCCGTCGGCATGGCCATGGCGGCACGCCGTGAGCGCGGGCTCCTCGACCCGGACGCCGCGGCCGGCACCAGTCCGTTCGACCATCACGTCTTCGTCATCGCCTCCGACGGCGACCTGCAGGAGGGCATCACCTCCGAGGCCTCCTCGATCGCCGGCACCCAGCAGCTCGGCAACCTCGTGGTCATCTACGACGACAACCACATCTCGATCGAGGACGACACCAACATCGCCTTCACCGAGGACGTGCTGGCCCGTTACGAGGCATACGGCTGGCACACCCAGCGCGTGGACTTCACCCGGGGTGGCGAGTACCACGAGGACGTCCAGGGTCTGCACGCCGCGATCGAGGCCGCCAAGGCCGAGACCGGCCGCCCCTCGATCATCTCCCTGCGCACCATCATCGGCTGGCCCTCTCCCGGCAAGCAGAACACCGGCGCCATCCATGGCTCCGCGCTCGGTGCCGACGAGGTCCGCGCCACCAAGGAGGTCCTCGGGTTCGACCCGGAGAAGTCCTTCGAGGTGGCCCCGGAGGTCATCGCGCACACCCGCGGCAACGTCACGGCGCGCGCCGCCACCGCCCGTGAGCGGTGGGACGCGGCCTACGCCACCTGGCGCTCCGCCCACCCCGGCGCCGCGGCGCTGCTCGACCGGCTCCGTGCCCGTGAGCTCCCCGCCGGCTGGGAGCAGGCGCTCCCCGCGTTCGAGGGCGGCAAGGCCGTCTCCACCCGCAAGGCCTCCGGTGAGGTCCTCTCGGCGCTCGCCGCCGGGCTGCCGGAGCTGTGGGGCGGCTCGGCCGACCTGGCCGGCTCCAACAACACGACGATGAAGGGCGAGCCGTCCTTCCTCCCGCAGGAACGGTCCTCGGCGATGTTCCCGGGCCACCCGTACGGCCGCACGCTGCACTTCGGCATCCGCGAGCACGCCATGGGCGCGATCGTCAACGGCATCACGCTCCATGGCCTCACCCGTCCCTATGGCGGCACGTTCCTGACGTTCTCGGACTACATGCGACCCGCCGTCCGGCTCGCCGCCCTCATGGGCATCCCGGCCACGTTCGTCTGGACGCACGACTCCATCGGCCTGGGCGAGGACGGTCCCACGCACCAGCCGGTCGAGCACCTCACCGCGCTGCGCGCGATCCCGGGCCTCGACGTCGTCCGGCCCGCTGACGCCGCGGAGACGGCGTGGGCGTGGCGCGGCATCCTCGAGCGCACCGACCGGCCCGCCGGCATCGTCCTGACCCGTCAGGACGTGCCGAACCCGGTCCGCGGCGAGGGGGCCGCCGTCGGCGATACCCTGGCATCCGCCGAGGGCACCCTGCGCGGCGCCTACGTCCTGGCGGAGGCCGCGGGCGGCACCCCGGACGTCATCCTCATGGCCACCGGCTCCGAGGTGCAGCTGGCGCTGGCCGCCCGTGAGCAGCTCGCCGCCGACGGCGTGAGCGCCCGCGTGGTGTCCGTGCCGAGCCAGGAGTGGTTCGCCGAGCAGGACGAGGCCTACCGCGAGCAGGTCCTGCCCGTGTCCGTCCGCGCCCGGGTCTCCGTCGAGGCCGGCATCGCGATGAGCTGGCAGCACCTCCTCGGCGACGCCGGCCGCGCGATCTCCCTCGAGCACTACGGTGCCTCCGCGGACTACCAGGTGATCTACGAGAAGTTCGGGATCACCGCCGAGGCCGTCGCCGCCGCCGCTCACGAGTCCATCGCAGCCGTCGGCGACGGCGCGACCCGCACCGCCGGTGTCCCCACCCAGGCGGGCACGGGCGACCTGCCCAGGTAGCCGGCACGGTGCGCCGCGGTTCCGCCCGCGGCGCACCCGCCCGGCGCACCAGACCACCGACCCACGGCACATGTTTGGAGCGGCAATGAGTGAGAACAGCACATCCGACCTGCTCGGTCGGCTCAGCGAGCACGGTGTCTCCATCTGGCTGGACGACCTCTCCCGGGGCCGCATGACCAGTGGTGGGCTCGAGGCGCTGGTGCGCGAGAAGCACGTGGTCGGGGTCACGACCAACCCGACGATCTTCGCCGGCGCCCTGTCGAAGGGCTTCGACTACGACGAGCAGATGGCCACCCTGGCCGCGGCCGGCACCGGCGTCGACGACGCCGTCACGGCCGTGACCACCGACGACGTCCGGTCCGCCGCGGACCTCTTCGCCCCCGTCTACGAGGCCACCGGCGGCCAGGACGGTCGCGTGTCCATCGAGGTCGACCCCCGCCTCGCCCGTGAGACGGACCAGACCATCGAACAGGCCCGCCTCCTGTGGTCCACGGTGGACCGTCCCAACACGATGGTCAAGATCCCCGCCACCGTCGAGGGCCTGCCCGCGATCGCGCAGTCGATCAGCGAGGGCATCAGCGTCAACGTCACGCTGATCTTCGCCCTGGACCGCTACCGGGCCGTCGCCGCCGCCTATCTCGACGGCCTCGAGCGCGCCCACCGCGCCGGCATCGACCTGAGCACCATCCGCTCGGTCGCCTCCTTCTTCGTCTCCCGCGTAGACACCGAGTTCGACAAACGGCTCGACGCGATCGGTACCCCCGAGGCGACGGCGCTGAAGGGTCGGGCCGGCATCGCCAACGCCCGCCTCGCGTTCGAGGCGTACGAGGAGATCTTCTCCAGCCCCCGCTGGGCGGAGCTCGCCGCCGCCGGCGCCCACCCGCAGCGCCCGCTGTGGGCCTCCACCGGGGTGAAGGACCCGGCCTACCCGGACACCATGTACGTGGACGAGCTCGTCGTCGACGGCGTCGTGAACACGATGCCGGAGAAGACGCTCGACGCCGCCGCTGACCACGCCGACCTGCGCGGCGACACCGTGCACGGCACCTACACCGAGGCCCGCCACCTGTTGGACGATCTCGAGCGGCTGGGCGTCTCCTACGCCGACGTCACCGACGTCCTCGAGGTCGAGGGCGTGGCGAAGTTCGAGAAGAGCTGGGCCGAGCTGCTCGAGACCGTGACCGCGGCCCTCGAGCGCGCCACGGCGGAGGTGTCCCGATGAGCGGCGCCGCGACCGTGGCCTGGGCCGGGCCCGAGGGCGGTGCCCTCATCGAGGTCAGCGCCACCGGCGATGCCGCCCGCGCCGTCGCCGCCCACGTCCCCGAGCTCGTGGCGGAGCGGGTCGCCTCCCGCCTCGTCGGACACGATGCGACGCTGTGGGGCCCGGACGCCGAGTCCGAGGCCTCGATCCGGCTCGGCTGGACGCACCTGCACGAGACCTCCCGTGGCCTGCTCGCCCCGCTGGCCGCACTGCGCGGCGAGCTCGCGGCCGAGGGTATCGACCGCGTGGTCCTGGCCGGCATGGGGGGTTCCTCGCTGGCACCCGAGGTGCTGGCGGGGTCCGCCGGCGCACAGCTCGTCGTGCTCGACTCCACCCACCCCGACCAGGTCCGCCGCGCCCTGGACGGCAACCTGCGCGCCACCGTCCTGGTCGTCTCCTCCAAGTCCGGCGGCACCGTCGAGACCGATTCCCAGCGGCGCACCTTCGAGGCCGCGTTCACGGCCGCCGGTCTCGACGCCGCCCGCCACATCGTCGTCGTCACCGACCCCGGCTCCCCGCTGGAGAAGGTCGCCGAGGACGCCGGCTACCGGGCGGTGTTCCACGCCGACCCGACCGTCGGTGGCCGCTTCTCGGCGCTGACGGCATTCGGCCTGGTACCGGCGGCGATCGCCGGGGTCGACATCGAGCAGCTCCTGGACGACGCCGCCGCGGTCGCGTCGTTCTTCGCCGAGGACTCCGAGGCGAACCCGGCCCTGGTCCTGGCTGCCGCGCTGGCCGGCACCTCCCCGCTGCGCGACAAGGTCGTCATCCGGGACGCCGGGTCCGGCCACTTCCACTTCGGCGACTGGGCCGAGCAGCTCGTGGCAGAGTCCACCGGCAAGGACGGCACCGGACTGCTGCCGGTGGTGGTCGAGGCCGGCGCGCCCGAACTGGCCGACGTGCCCGCGGATGTGCTGCCCGTGCTGCTCACCCCGCTCACCGACGAGGACGACACGGAGCCCGGCGACGACGAGGCGGACCGCACCGAGGTCACCGTCTCCGGCTCGCTCGGTGGCACCTTGCTGCTGTGGGAGTACGCCGTCGCCGTCGCGGGCCGCCTCCTGGGCATCAACCCGTTCGACCAGCCCAACGTCGAGTCCGCGAAGAGGGCCGCCCGCGGGCTGCTCGAGGCCACGCCCGCCCCCGAGGTCCCCGCCTTCGTCGACTCCGGGGTGGAGGTGCGCGGCCCCGCGGACCTGCTCGCCGGGGCCACCTCGGTCGCCGAGGCGATCGACAACCTGCTCAGGCGCCTCGGCGCGGACGGCTACGTCGCGGTCATGGCCTACCTGGACCGTGAGGGGCGCGCGGCGGACGTGCTCGGTGACACCCGGGCGGCCCTCGCCGCCCGCACCGGCCGGCCGGTCACGTTCGGCTGGGGCCCACGGTTCCTGCACTCCACCGGGCAGTACCACAAGGGTGGCCCCACCGTCGGCGTGTTCCTGCAGATCACCGGTACGGCCGCGCACCAGGTCCAGATCCCCGGGCGGGACTTCGACTTCGAGACGCTCATCTCCGCCCAGGCGGTGGGTGACGCCGACGTGCTCGCCCAGCACGACCGGCCGGTGCTGCGGCTCCACGTCACCAGCGCCGACGCCCTGTCCTGGTTGGCCGGGGTGCTGAGCGGCCCGCTCACATGAGCGCTGCCCCACCGACCAACCCCCTGCGGGACCCGGTCGACCGTCGGCTGCCGCGCATCGCCGGCCCGTCCGGCGTGGTCGTCTTCGGCATCACCGGCGACCTCGCGAAGAAGAAGCTCATGCCGGCGATCTACGACCTCGCCAACCGCGGGCTGCTGCCGCCGGCGTTCGCACTCACCGGCTTCGGCCGGCGGGAGTGGACGACGCCGTCGTCCACGACGCCGTCCGGGCCCACGCCCGCACACCGTGGAACGAGCGCACCTGGGCCCAGCTCGTGTCCGGTTTCCGCTTCGTCCAGGGCGAGTTCGACGACGACGACGCCTTCGACCGCCTGGCCGAGACGGTGCGGTCCCTGGACACGGAGCAGGGCACCGGGGGCAACCACGCGTTCTACCTCTCGGTGCCGCCGGACGCCTTCCCGGTGGTGCTGCGCCAGCTGGCCCGCTCCGGCCTGTCCGGTGATGACGGCGACCCCGGGTGGCGGCGCGTCGTCATCGAGAAGCCCTTCGGGCACGACCTGGAGTCGGCCCGCGCGCTCGACCAGGTCGTCTCCGAGGTGTTCCCGCCCGACTCGGTGTTCCGCATCGACCACTACCTCGGCAAGGAGACGGTCCAGAACATCCTGGCGCTGCGGTTCGCCAACCAGCTCTTCGAGCCGATCTGGAACGCCAACTACGTCGACCACGTCCAGATCACCATGGCGGAGGACATCGGCATCGGGACGCGCGCCGGCTACTACGACGGCATCGGCGCGGCCCGCGACGTCGTCCAGAACCACCTCCTGCAGCTCCTGGCGCTCACGGCGATGGAAGAGCCCGTCTCCTTCGAGCCGGACGCGCTGCGCACCGAGAAGGAGAAGGTGCTCTCGGCGGTCAAGCTCCCCGAGGACCTCGCCGCGCACTCCGCCCGCGGGCAGTACGCCGCCGGCTGGCAGGGCGGGGAGAAGGTGTTCGGCTACCTCGACGAGAAGGGCATCCCGGCCGACTCCGTCACGGAGACGTACGCCGCGATGCGCCTCGACGTCGACACGCGCCGCTGGGCCGGCGTGCCGTTCTACCTGCGAGCCGGCAAACGCCTGGGCCGCCGGGTCACCGAGATCGCGATCGTGTTCAAACGCGCGCCGCACCTGCCGTTCGACCAGACGGCCACGCGCGAGCTCGGGGAGAACGCCCTCGTGATCCGGGTGCAGCCTGACGAGGGCGTCACCATCCGGTTCGGCGCCAAGGTGCCCGGGACCGCCATGGAGGTCCGCGACGTCACGATGGACTTCGGGTACGGGCACGCCTTCACCGAGAACTCCCCCGAGGCGTACGAGCGGCTCATCCTGGACGTGCTGCTGGGCGACCCGCCGCTGTTCCCCCGGCAGAAGGAGGTCGAGCTCTCCTGGCAGATCCTCGACCCCGTCATCGCCGCATGGGACGAGCTGGGCCAGCCCGAGCCGTACGCGCCGGGCACCTGGGGTCCGGCCGGCGCGGATGCGATGCTCGCCCGCGACGGACGCTCCTGGCGCCGGCCGTGAGCGCCGCGCCCCGCACGGCCCCGCCTCCCCGGAAGGACGCACGATGATCATCACACTGACCGACACCACCTCCTCCGCGGTGGCCGCCCGTCTCGTCTCCCTGCGGGAGGAGGGCGGTGCCGTCGCGCTGGGCCGGGTGCTGACCCTGGTGATCTCGGCGGAGGACGAGCTCTCCGCCGAGGAGGCCATCAAGATCTCCAACGTGGCCTCGCACGAGCACCCGGCGCGGGTGATCGTGGTCCTGCCCGACAGCGCGGGCGGCAGCGGTGCGGGCGGCAGCGGCCTCGACGCAGAGATCCGGGTCGGCCGCGACGCCGGCGCTTCCGAGGTGGTCGTGCTGCGGCCCTACGGCGGCGCCGGGACCGTCGCCGACACCCTGGTGACGCCGCTCCTGCTGCCCGACGCCCCGATCGCGTCATGGTGGTTCAACACCCCACCGGACGCACCGTCGAAGCACCCCCTCGGCCTCATCTCGCAGCGTCGGATCACGAACTCGATCCACCAGCCCGACCCCGGTGCGACCCTCACGACGCTGGCGGACAACTACGCGCCCGGCGACACCGACCTCGCGTGGGCGGGGCTGACGATGTGGCGAAGCATCCTCGCCGCCACGCTGGACGAGCCGCCCTACGAGGACGTCACCGCCGCGACCGTCGCCGGCGCGGCCTCCCACCCGTCGATCGCCCTGCTCGCCGGCTGGCTCGCGCTGCGGCTCGGGGTCGAGGTCACGATGGTCGGCGACGGCCACGACGCCGTCAGCGGGGTGACGCTCGAACGGTCCTCCGGCCCGATCACGCTGGTCCGGGCGCAGGGGTCCACCGTGGCACTGCTGTCCCGGCCGGCCCGGCCGGACCAGAAGATCAACCTCCCGCAGCGGGAGATCGAGAACAGCCTCATGGAGGAGCTGCGGCGCCTCGACCCGGACACCACCTACGGCGCCGTGCTGACCCAGGGACTGCGGAGCATCGGCTTCGATTGAGCCGACGCTCGCGCCCGAGAACGGCTGCGAGGCGCCCCGGCAGTTG
>NZ_JBTSDU010000125.1:0-9168 GCF_054605595.1 Georgenia sp.
GCACTTTAGGACCTGTTCGACGTCCGGGGGTGGGCGTTCCGGGGTGGGCGTTCCGGGGGGGGCGTTCCGGGGTGGGCGTTCCGGGGTCGGCGTCCGGGGGTGGGCGTTCCGGGGGGGCGTCGGGGGTGGTTCAGCGCACCCGCACCGTCATCTCCCTGGAGGTCACCCCCCGGTTGTCGGCGTCGCCCTCGTAGACGACCGTGAGCGTGTGCGGCCCCCGCCCGGTCAGCCACAGCAGCCGGGCCGCGACGCTGGTGCGACTGCCCAGCCGGACCAGCGTCGCCGTCCCCACCTGCTGCCCGTCGTCGAGTATCCGCACCGCGCCGGTGGGGGCCGACGTCGAGGTCAGCGTGGCGCCGACGAGGGTCGGCGTGCCCCACGGGGTAGGGATGCCGACGGCCGTCGTGCGGATCGACGGCGTCGCCCGGGTGTCCTCGACCACGTGCGCCTCGACCAGCACCGCGACGGTCCGTGCGGGCACGGTGACCGTGCCGGTGGCAGCGTCCCACGTCGTCGCGCGCACGACGTCGTCGGCCCCGTTCGCCTGGACGGGCGAGAGCGCGTACTCCCGGCCCGCGAGCGCCGTGACCGTCTCGGTGACCGGGTCGGGTGAGGCGTTGAAGACGGCGAGGACGCCGTCGAGCGCCGGGTCGACGTCCTCCCCCGCCAGGTCGTCGACGCTCATGACGATGACGCCCGGGGTTGCGTCCGGACCCGAGCCCGGGAACGTGACCTTCTCGGTGATGGCGTCGGCGGAGCCGAGCCGGAACAGTTCGGTGGAGCTGCGCAGGCGCAGCAGGTCGAGCGCCTGGGCGTGCGCCGCGTCGACGTCGGCCGGGGCGGGCGCGAGCGCGGGGTCGGCCAGCAGCGGCGCCATGACCGGCCACTTGGCGCCGTTGTCCGGTTCCGGCGGGAGGCCGACGCCGAAGTTGTTCGTCTGCCGCGTCAGGTCGAGGAGGTTGAAGTGGTCCCCGGAGTTGTAACTGTTGCGGTCCAGGGACTTGCTGCGCAGCAGATCCGCCCCGGCGTGCCAGAAGCTCGGCGTCTGCGCGAGCGCGGTGGTGGCCAGCGACAGGGTGTTCATCCGGACCCGGTCCGCCATCGGCGTGTCGACCGGCAGCTTGAGGGTGAGGTTGTCGAAGAGGGTCTCGTTGTCGTGCGCGTCGACGTAGGTGATGATCTCCTCCGGGCTGTCCGCGTATCCGGCGGGCTGGCCGTTGTAGTCGAGCTCCGCGCCGCGCTGGACGGCGCCGGCGCTGGTGAGGAAGGAGTAGTCACGCAGGTTCCCCGCCAGGCCCAGGCGGACCAGGTCGCTCTGGTGGGCGAGGCGGGCGGCCTGCTCCTCGGGGGTGCCGGCGGCGACGTCGTTCGGGTCGGTGAACAGGCCCGAGCCGAAGCCCTGGTTGACGCGCTGGTCCTCGTCGAAGGGGCCGCCGCCGCGGACGGCGTCGCGCAGCCGGTCGGAGAAGGTGCCGATGCCGGTGCCGCCGAGCTGGCCCTGCTTCGCCTGGGTGAACCGGGCGTTGCCGGCCACCTCGCCGAAGTCCCAGCCCTCGCCGTAGAGGTACAAGGCGGACCCGTCGACGCCGTCCGCCGCCGGGGTGAGGGCGTCGAGGGCAGCGCGGACGGCGAGCATGTTTTCGCGGCTGTGGTGGCCCATGAGGTCGAAGCGGAAGCCGTCCACGCGGTAGTCCCGGGCCCACGTGACCACGGAGTCGACCATGAGCTTCTCCGCCATCTGGTGCTCGGTGGCCACGTTCTGGCAACAGGTGGAGGTCTCCACCTGTCCCGTGGCGTTCAGCCGGTGGTAGTAACTGGCCGGTCCGCGCTGATTTCGAACTCGCCCACGACCACCTGTCCCGTGGCGTTCAGCCGGTGGTAGTAACCGGGCACCACCTGGTCGAGCACGGAGCGCTCGGCCTGCCCGGACGCGGCGGTGTGGTTGAAGACCTCGTCCAGCACCACCTGGAGCCCGGCGCCGTGCAGGCCGCCGACCATCGAGCGGAAGTCGCTCACGCGCTCCCCGCCGTGCGGGTTGGCGGCGTAGGAGCCCTCCGGGGTGGAGAAGTGGAAGGGGTCGTAGCCCCAGTTGAAGCCGTCCTCGTCGGCGACCGCCATGACGGCCGCTTGCTGCTCGGGTGAGTCGGGGGCTGCGTCGGGGATTTCCGGGACCGCCTGGACGGCCCGGTCCTCCTCGATGGTGGCGATGTCGAACGTCGGCAACAGGTGCACCGTGTTCAGACCGGCGTCCGCGAGCTCACGCAGGTGGTTCATCCCCGCAGTGCCCTCGAGCGCGAAGGCCCCGTAGGTGCCGCGCAACTCCGCCGGCACCGTCTCGTCCGCGATGGAGAAGTCGCGCACGTGCAGCTCGTAGATGGTGCGGTCGACGTCGTCCTCGATCACCGGTGCGGGGGTGACGGTCCACGGCTGCGGCGCCCAGGCCGGGTCGTCGAGGTCGATGAGCACAGATCGGGTGGAGTTCAGCGTCAGGCCCACGGAGTACGGGTCGGTGACGACGTTGGTCTCCACCGTGTCGGTGGCCGGGACGTACACGTCGATCTCATACCGGTAGGCACGGCCGGCCCAGGCGGGCTCGCCGTCGACGGTCCAGGCGCCGTCCGCGTCGCGGGTCATGTCGATCGTCTCGGGCGCCTCGTCGCCGAAGCCGTCGGGGTGCAGGAGAAGGTCGACGTCCTCAGCGGTCGGCGCCCACAGGGCGAGCGACGGCGCCCCGCCGGTCCAGGTGGCGCCGAGGACGCGGTCGGCGGCGGCGTCGGCGTAGAGGTCGTCGAGCACCCCGGGGATCTGGACGCCCGTGTAGGCGGTGGCAGTGCCGTCCTGGGTGGCCTGGCGGACGCCGATCTCACCGGTGAGGATCTCCTCGACGGTGGCTCGGTCGAGGTTCTCGACGGCGAGCGCGACGTAACCGGCCAGGTGCGGGTACGCCTCGCGCAGCGGGGCGGGGAGCCCGCCCGGCTGGTAGGTCAGCGGCACCTCGGTGCCGCCGGTGACCGTGCCCCCGGCGAGCTCGAGCCCGCCGTCCGGGGCGTAGTGGAGCGTCCAGCTGAGCGTGGCGGGATCGGCGCCGCCGAGGATGTCGGTGGGCCATGCCAGGGTCGTCGTATCGAGCCAGTGAGCGCGGTGCTCATCGAGGCCGGCCAACGGTGGCTCGGTCACCTCGATGGTGAGGAGATGGGTGACGATGTCGTAACTGAAGAGGACCGTCTTGCCGGCGGTCGCGGCGAAGGAGTAGTTGGCTCCGTCGCGTACGCCGCCCACGCCGTAGTTCTCCGCCCAGCTGCGGTTGTGGGCGACCTTGACCTCGTAGGTCCCCGCGAGCCGGTCGGTGCTCCAGGTGAACACGCCGTCCCGGTCGGGATCGAGCATCCAGGAGGCCATGCAGGCGGGGTCCCAGTCCCCGGCGCAGCCGATCTCGTTCTGGAACGAGCCGGGGAGGGTGATGATCGGGCCCTGGGAGGTGTTGGTGAAATCGTGCGTGACCGGGTCGTAGAAGAACGTGATCGGACCACCCGGGTGGTCGTAGGCGACGTTGTCACCGCCGGGGACTCCCCCGGCGCCGTAGTTGATGTCCCAGCTGCCGCCGACGGCGACCTTGTACTCGTAGCTTCCCGCGGGCAGGTCGAACGTGCCGATGTAGATGCCGGACTGCGCGTCCAGGGTGAGCGCGGCGGCCGCGCAGTCGGGCTGCCAGTCGCCACTGCAGCCCATCGCGCCGTTGTGGGAGCCGGGCACCGTGACGAGGTCGCCCCCCGGCCCGGGGCCCGGGGCAGCCGCGCCGGAGACGTCCACGCCCACGGAGCCGACAGTGGACGCGGCGGTGCGATGCCCAGCGGCGTCGACGGTCACGGCCCGGTACTCCACCAGGGAGCCGGCCGGGAGATCGGTGACGTCGTGGAAGACGCGCGGGGTGTCGTCCTCCGCGGTACCGAGCGTGGTCCACCCCGCCTCACCGACCGGCCGGAACGAGAACGTCGTCTCCGACCAGGTGTTGTCCGCGACGACGGCGCCGATCGGGGCCAGGCCCTCGATGGCGGCACCGGGCTCGGGGGTGAGCGTGATCGGCGTCGTGACGGCGGGAGCACCGACGCCGGTGCCGGCCCGCAGGACCACCGCGCCGAGGGGCGGGACGGTCACCGTGACCTGCGCGTCGCCGTCGGCCGTCACCGACGTGTCGGTGCCGTACAGCGGGGCATAGGTGGCGTCCGGCGTCAGGGTGGTGAAGGTGACCGTCTGCGCCGTCGTCGCGTTGTTGACCGCGACGAGGTGCTCGATCTGCTCGGTGCGCTCGACGCGGGCGAACGCGTAGACGCCGGGACCGTCGGTGGCGTGCAGTTCGATCTGGGCGCCACGGTCCAGCGCCGGGTGGGCGTCACGCAGGGCCGCGAGCTCGGCGATGTGGGAGTAGAGCGGCGCGGTGGTGCTCATGTGCTCGCCGGTACCGAACATCGAGCCGTCCAACAAGGGCTGGTCGATGTACTCCTGCGTCTCGGACGCGAAGAGTGGCTGGCGGGCGGACTTGTCGTTGCCCAGGCCCACGTACCCCTGCTCGTCGCCGTAGTAGACGACCGGCTGGCCACGGGTCAGGTACATGAGGGAGTGCGCGAGCGTGGAGCGCTCCAGCTCGGAGCCGGCGCCCTGCAGCAGATAGCCGACGCGACCCATGTCGTGGTTGCCGAGGAAGGTGGGTAGCGCGTCCGCGCTCGAGTGCGCCGTCGTGTAGTAGTCGTCCGAGGCGAACAGGCCGGCGAGACCTCGTGCGGTGAAGCCCTTGGCGTAGTTCAGTGCGCCCGACTGGTAGGCGAAGTCGAGCACGGAGGACATCTCGGTGTCGCGCACGTAGGGTGCGGTCGCCCGGGCGTCGGCGTCGAAGACCTCGCCGAAGGTGAAGAAGTCCGGGTTGACGGTGGCGGCGTGGTCGGCGACCGCGGCCGTCCACTCCTCCCAGAACTCGACGTTCACGTGCTTGGCGGTGTCGATGCGGAAGCCGTCGATACCGAGGTCCATCCAGGCGGTGTAGATCTCGATCATCCCGTCGACGACGCGCGGGTCCTCCGTCATGAGGTCATCCAGGCCAGCGAAGTCGCCGTAGGTGACCGACTCGGGGGGCGAGCCGAGGTTTCCGCGGTTGTGGTACGCCGTGACGTCGTTGAGCCAGTCCGGGACCATCGCCGGCTTGGCGGCGTCGCGCACCGGCGTGTACGGGAAGGACGTGGCCGGATCGAGCTCGGGGAACGTCACCGATCCCGCGTGGTCGGCGGGGTCGAAGACGTTCCCGGCGGCGTCGGTGTAGGGCACGGTGGCCTGGTCGACGTAGTCGTAGGTGCCCTCGGCGTAATCGATGAGGTCGGCCGTGTGGTTGGTGATGATGTCGAAGTAGACCTTGATGCCCCGGGCATGGGCGTCCGCGACGAGGGCCTCGAGGTCGTCGTTGGTGCCCAGGTGGGGGTCGATGGTGGTGAAGTCCGTGATCCAGTAGCCGTGGTACCCGGCGGAGGCGTCCGCCCCGCTGCCCTGGACCGGGTTGTTCTTGAACGACGGCGTCAACCAGATCGCCGTGGTGCCCAGACCCTCGATGTAGTCGAGGTTCTGGCGCAGCCCGGCCAGGTCGCCACCCTGGTAGAAGCCCTTGTCGGTGGGGTCGAAACCGGAGACGAGCCGGTCGTCCCCCAGCCCGGCGGAGTCGTTGGCCGGGTCGCCGTTGGCGAAGCGGTCGGTCAGGACGAAGTAGAAGCTCTCCCCTGACCCGGGGGTGCGCACGGGCTCGGCGACGAGGGCGTCGTCGGCCTCGGTGTAGTCACCGGCGATGGTGAGCGCCTCGACGCTGAAGCGGTCGGTGGCGTCGTCGAAGGTGAAACGGAGTGCGGCGGGAGCGGTGAGGCGGAGCGGGACGTTGTCGGCCGGGTGAGCCTCGTCCCACGTGCCGTCCAGGGCGAATTTGTACTCCCAGGTGCCGGCGGGAACCTCGACCTCGAGGGCGTAGCGGTCCTCCTCGCCGGTGCTCGTGAGGGCGGTGGCGGCGCATGCGGTGTCCCAGTCGGCCGCGCAACCGAGCTCGGACTGCAAGGATCCGGTGAGGACGACCTGGCGGTCCGTCGCGGCCGATGCGGCCGGCGCCAGCGTGAGCGGCACGGCGGCAAGGCCCGCGATCGTGAGTGCGCCGGCACTCAGCGCGGCGACGCCGCGGGCGGTCCGGGTCCGAGAAGCCAGGGACCGAGGGGTTCGAGCACGAGGGGTTCGGAAACGCGGGGTTCGGGAACGAGGAGTTCGAGAACGCGGGTTGCTGCGGTCGGAAGGCATGGCGAATCGTCCCCCTCGTCGGCTGCGCCTCGATGCGCAGCTCTGGCGCCGAGACTAGCGGCCCTGCAACGTTGCAGCAAGGGTTACACAGCCCCGATCGGAGTACCTTCGGCGGGCACTCGCGCGGCTCTGGTGCCTCCCCCCTCATCGCCGCCCCCTCATCGCCGCCCCCTCATCGCCGTCCCCCTTCATCGCCGAACAGGTCCTAAAGTGTCGAATTCAGCAAGAAACGGCACTTTAGGACCTGTTCGGCATCCGGGGGGGGGCGGCATCCGGGGGGCGTCCGGTGGGCATCCGCCTGGGGGGCGGCATCCGGGGGCGCGGGCGCACGACGAAGCCCGGACGCTCACGGGAGCGTCCGGGCTGTCGCTGCCACGCCTGGAGGGGCAGAACTCAGGTGGGGCCGTGCTCAGATGGGGCAGAACTCAGGTGGGGCCGTGCTCAGATGGGACAGAACTCAGGTGGGGCGGTGCTCAGATGAGGCCGAGTTTGGCGACGGTCTCCCGCTCCTCGACGAGCTCGGCGACCGAGGCTTCGATCTTCTCTCGGGAGAACTCGTTGATGTCCAGATCCTGGACGATCTCCCACTTCCCGCCCTTCGAAGTGACGGGGAAGGAGGAGATGAGGCCCTCGGGCACGCCGTAGGAACCGTCGGAGACGACGGCGGCCGAGGTCCAGGTGTCCGCCGGTGTCCCGTGCACCCAGGTGTGGACGTGGTCGATCGCTGCGTTGGCGGCGGACGCCGCCGAGGAGGCGCCGCGGGCGTCGATGATGGCCGCGCCGCGCTTGGCGACGGTGGGGATGAAGTCGCTCTCCAGCCAGTTCCGGTCCACGAGCTTCGGGGCGGCCACGCCGGCCACGGTGGCATGGAAGATGTCCGGGTACTGGGTGGCCGAGTGGTTGCCCCAGATGGTGAGGTTCTTGATCTCGGCGACCGGCGTGGCCGTCTTGGTGGCGAGCTGGCTCAGCGCGCGGTTGTGGTCCAGGCGCGTCATCGCAGTGAACCGCTCGGCCGGGACGTCGGGGGCATGGCGCTGGGCGATGAGCGCGTTGGTGTTGGCGGGGTTGCCGACCACGAGGATGCGGACGTCGTCCGCCGCGCCGGCGTTGATGGCCTCGCCCTGCGGGCCGAAGATGCCGCCGTTGGCCTCGAGCAGGTCGCCGCGCTCCATGCCGGCGCCGCGCGGGCGGGCACCGACGAGCAGGCCGACGTTCGCGCCGTCGAAGCCCTGCTTGACGTCGTCGAAGATGTCGATACCGGCGAGCAGCGGGAAGGCACAGTCCTCGAGCTCCATCGCGGTGCCCTCGGCGGCCTTGACGCCCTGCGGGATCTCCAGCAGCCGCAACTTCACCGGTGTGTCCGGGCCGAGCAGCTGGCCGGACGCGATGCGGAACAGCAGTGCGTAGCCGATCTGGCCGGCGGCGCCGGTCACGGTCACGTTCACGGGGGTGACACTCATCTGAACTCCTTCGTCGTCGTACCTGCCGGTGTGCGGCACGAAACCGGACGTTGCCGTCCGGGTGATGCGGGGACCGACCAGGGCCGCCGATGCGGGACGGTCCCTGCCGGATGGTAGTGCGGATGTGGTAGCGCCGAGTGGTGCGGGGGTGGTGGCGCCGGTTGGCGCGGAGGGCGGTGCAGTGCCGGGGCCCGCCCATGGGCGGGCCCCGGGTGCCTCAGCCGAGGCGGGCGGCGAGGTTCTCGTCGAGCGTGGCGAGGAACTCCTCGGTGCTCTGGTACTCCTGGTCCGGTCCGATCAGCAGCGCGAGGTCCTTCGTCATCTTCCCGGACTCGACGGACTTGATGATGACGTCCTCGAGCGTCTCGGCGAAGCCGGTGACCTCGGGGGTGCCGTCGATCTTGCCGCGGTGCTTGAGCCCGCCGGTCCACGCAAAGATCGAGGCGATCGGGTTGGTCGACGTCGGCTTACCGGCCTGGTGCTGGCGGTAGTGGCGCGTGACGGTGCCGTGCGCGGCCTCGGCCTCGACGGTCTGGCCGTCCGGCGTCATGAGCACGGAGGTCATGAGGCCGAGCGAGCCGAAGCCCTGCGCGACGGTGTCGGACTGGACGTCGCCGTCGTAGTTCTTGCACGCCCAGAGGTACCCGCCCTCCCACTTCATGGAGGAGGCGACCATGTCGTCGATGAGGCGGTGCTCGTAGGTCAGGCCCGCGGCGTCGTACTTGGCCTTGTACTCGCGCTCGAAGACGTCCTGGAAGATGTCCTTGAAGGCGCCGTCGTAGGCCTTGAGGATGGTGTTCTTCGTGGAGAGGTACACCGGGTAGTGGCGCTGGAGGCCGTAGGCGAAGGTCGCGTGGGCGAAGTCCTCGATGGACTTGTTGAAGTTGTACATGCCCATCGCGACGCCGCCGTCGGAGCCGTAGTTGGCGACGACGTGCTCGATCGGCGCGGAGCCGTCCTCGGGCGTGAAGGTGATGGTGAGCCGGCCGGCGCCGGGCACCTTGAAGTTGGTGGCCTTGTACTGGTCGCCGTGGGCGTGACGGCCGATGACGATCGGCTTGGTCCAGCCCGGGACCAGGCGCGGGATGTTGGAGATGATGATCGGCTCGCGGAAGACGACGCCGCCCAGGACGTTGCGGATCGTGCCGTTGGGCGAGACCCACATCTTCTTGAGGCCGAACTCCTCCACGCGCGCCTCGTCGGGCGTGATCGTGGCGCACTTGACGCCGACGTGGTGCTCCTTGATCGCGTTCGCGGCGTCGATGGTGATCTGGTCGTCCGTCGCGTCGCGGTTCTGGATGGACAGGTCGAAGTACCGCAGGTCGACATCCAGGTAGGGATGAATCAGACGGTCCTTGATGAACTGCCAGATGATCCGGGTCATCTCGTC
>NZ_JBTSDU010000126.1:0-9120 GCF_054605595.1 Georgenia sp.
CATGGCGGAGCGGGCCATGGCCCGGCCGCCGGCGTCCTCGACGGCGTTCTTGCCGCTCTCGGGCCTCATGAACGAGATCGCCGCGCGCGCGCCGGCCTCGACGAGGACGACCGCGTCGCGCAGCCCAGCGGGCAGCCCGTCCCGGAGTCGGCCGTCGGGGACGTCCTCCAGTCGCTTCCGCAACACGGCCGCCGCCTTGTCCAGGGACTCGTCGTGCACCCCGGCGTGGCGGCGTGCCAGGCGCGCCGTCCGCTCGACGACGCCGGCGCTCAGCTCGAGCGTGGCCTGGGCGGTCACCCGGTCGGCCAGCTCGTGCGCCTCGTCGACGACGAGGACGTCGTGCTCGGGCAGCACGTTCGGGGAGCCCGCGGCGGCGATCCCGAGCATCGCGTGGTTCGTCACGACCACGTCGGCCTCGCGGGCGGCCTGCCGGGCCCGTTCGGGGAAGCACTCGGCGATCATCGGGCACTTCTGCCCGAGGCACTCCATCTTCGTCACGGAGACCTGGCGCCAGGCCCGCTCGTTCACCCCGGGGACGAGGTCGTCCCGGTCCCCGGTCTTCGTCTCCGCCGACCACTCCCGCAGCCGGAGCACCTGGTCGCCGAGGGAGGAGTGCTCCGGCGTAGCCGTCGAGCCGGTGGCCGCCGAGGCGGCGAAGAGCCCGGGCTCCTCCTCAGCCGGGTAGCCGCCCGCGACCTTGTGCTTGCACAGGTAGTTGTGCCAGCCCTTGAGCAGGGCGACGGCGGGTCGCAGGCCGGTCCGCTCGGCGACCACGGCGGCCACCCGGGGCGCGTCGTGCACGAGCACCTGACGCTGGAGGGCCAGGGTGGCGGTCGAGATCACCGCGTGCTCGCCCTTCTCGACGGCGTGGGTGAGCACCGGCACCAGGTAGGCCAGCGACTTCCCGGTGCCCGTGCCGGCCTGGACGAGCAGGTGCTCGCCGGAGCCCAGGGCCTGGGCCACGGCGTCGGCCATCTGCTGCTGCCCCACCCGGGCGGTGCCGCCCAGGGCGGCGACGGCGTCGGCCAGGATCGGCCCGACGTCCGCCATCAGGACGCGGGGCGGGCGGCCGGCGCCTCGGGGGCGGCCGCGGCCGCGCGGCGCAGATCGGCGCCGAGGTGCGGGGTGACGCGGGCGTGCAGCCGGGTGCCGCCCTCGACGTACTCCTCGGCCAGGATCTCACCGTCCGTGTGCGCGCGGGAGACGAGGTCGCCGCGCGAGTACGGCACGACGAGATCGACCAGCTCCGTGGGGCGGGGCAGCATCTCGGCGACCGTCGCGGCGAGCTCCCCGATGCCCTCTCCGGTGCGCGCCGAGACCGTGACCGCGGCCGGGTACCGGGTGCGCAGCGCGGCGAGGTCCTCCGGCCCGGCGAGATCGGCCTTGTTGAGGACGATGAGCTCGGGCACGTCCGCACCGCCGGGGACGTCGGCGATCACGGACCGGACCGCGCGGACCTGCCCCTCGGGGTCGGGGTGCGCGCCGTCGACGACGTGGAGCAACAGATCGGCCTCGGCGACCTCCTCGAGCGTGGACCGGAACGCCTCGACGAGCTCGGTGGGCAGCGACCGGACGAAGCCGACGGTGTCGGTGAGGGTGTACTCGCGCCCGTCGGGGGTGGCGGCGCGCCGCACCGTCGGGTCCAGCGTGGCGAAGAGCGCGTTCTGCACGAGGACCCCGGCCCCGGTGAGCCGGTTCAGCAAGGAGGACTTCCCGGCGTTCGTGTAGCCCACGATGGCCACGGAGGGGACCTCGTGGTGCCGGCGGGAGCCGCGCTTGGCCTCCCGCGCGGGTGCCATGTCCTTGATCTGCCGGCGGAGCCGGGCCATCCGGGTGCGGATGCGGCGCCGGTCGAGCTCGATCTTCGTCTCACCGGGGCCGCGGGACCCGATGCCCTCACCGCCCGCGACCCGGCCACCGGCCTGCCGGGACATCGACTCGCCCCACCCGCGCAGGCGCGGCAGCAGGTACTCCAGCTGGGCGAGCTCGACCTGGGCCTTGCCCTCCCGGGACTTGGCGTGCTGGGCGAAGATGTCCAGGATCAGGGCCGTGCGGTCGATGACCTTGACCTTGACGACGTCCTCCAGGCTGCGGCGCTGGGACGGGCTGAGCTCGCCGTCGACGATGACGGTGTCGGCGCCGGTGGCGGCCACGAGCTCGGCGAGCTCGGCCGCCTTCCCGGTACCGAGGTAGGTGCCCGGGTCGGGGGTGGCGCGGCGCTGCAGGAGGCCGTCGAGCACCTCGGAGCCCGCCGTCTCGGCGAGGGCGGCCAGCTCGCGCAGGGAGACCTCGGCCATCTCGGCCGTGCCGGTGGACCACAGGCCGACCAGCACGACCCGTTCGAGGCGCAGCTGGCGGTACTCGACCTCGGTGACGTCCTCGAGCTCGGTGGACAGCCCGCCCACGCGGCGCAGCGCCGCACGGTCCTCGCGGTCGAACTGGTCGCCGTCGACCGCGCTGCCGAGATCGTCGTCGGCCTGCAGGGCGGTGCCCACGGTGGACAGCACCCCGGAGCCGGCCCGGGCCAGGATCCGGGCGACGACGTCCTCGGCGGCGCGCTGGTCGTCCTGCGTGATGCCGCGCTGGGTGTCGGGCGAGTTCTCGGTGGGGGTCATGGGTTCCTTCCGTACTGGCCTCCATGGTCCCACGGTGGTCGCCGCCGTGGGACGCGATATCCACAGCCGCAGCGGTAGGTTGGCGCGGTGAGTTCGCCTGAGCACTACTTCACCGCCGACCCGGCCTCACCCGCCGAGCTGCGCCCGATGCGGGTGCTGCTGCGCGGTCACGAGGTCACGGTCCAGGGCACCGGCGGGGTCTTCTCCGGTGATCGCCTCGACCTCGGTACCCGCGTGCTGCTCGACGCCGTCGACGACCCGCCCGCCACCGGCACGCTCGTCGACGTCGGCTGCGGGTGGGGGCCGATCACGCTCGCGATGGCGCTGGCCTCCCCGGCTGCCACGGTCGTGGGGGTGGACGTCAACGCGCGCGCCCTCGACCTGACCCGGCGCAACGCCGAGGCGCTCGGCCTGGCGAACGTGCGCACGCAGCGGGCCGACGACGCGCTCACCGCGCTGACGGGCGCACCCGTCGACGAGATCTGGTCCAACCCGCCCATCCGGATCGGCAAGCCGGCCCTCCATGCGCTCCTGCGGAGCTGGCTGACGCGGCTCGCGCCCGCCGGCCGGGCGCATCTGGTGGTCCAGCGCCACCTCGGCGCGGACTCCCTGCACCGGTGGCTCGCGGACGACCTCGGTGCCGACGTGGTCCGCACGGCCAGCGCCAAGGGCTTCCGCGTGCTGACCGTCACCGGCCCACCTGGAGCATCTGGAGCGTGAGCGGCACGACGGCGTGCCGCTCGACCGGTAACCGGTAGGTCTCGCCCTCGCGGTCCAGGACCCCGGCCGCCGCGAGCATCGCGAACGCCGAGGCCAGCCCCTCCTCGGCACCGGCGGCCGCACCACGCGCACCGCCGCCACCGACCAGGGTGAGGCCGCCGGGCTCGGCGGCGCGCAGCACGGCGCCGAGCAGGAGTGCGGCGAGGCGCGGCGCGTCGGGGCGATGCAGGACGGTACGAAGCACGGTGGCGTGCAGGCGTGTCGCGGCGTCGACGAACGTCGGCTCCGCGGGGCCGGGCAGGGCCCGGCCCGGGTCGACCGTGGTGCCGTGGATCTCCAGGTGCCCCGTCGCGAGCAGCACGACCCACAACGTCGCCAGCTCAGGGTTGGCCCACATCGAGGTGCGCGGGCCGGGCAGGTCCAGGCGCTCGACGACGTCGGCGCAGTCCGCCGCCGTCAGCTCGCCGTCCGGGGTCTGCGGGCGACGGTCCGCGACCCAGGCGAGCAGCGCCCGGGCGCGGCGCACCAGGAGGGACCGCTCGTACCGGTCGGCCTGCTCGCCGGGGTCGGCGTCGCCCGGGCGCAGCGCCCCGGGGTCGGGGGCCGGGCCGAGGGCGGCGGGCCACACGTCGGGCCCGAACAGGTCGGGGTCCGCCTCGGGCGACCCGGCCGCCGGTGCGTCGGCCGGCGGGTCGCCGGTCGCCTCGGCACCGGCCCGCCGGGCCGTGCTGCCGGCGGGCTCGGCGGTGCCGCCGGCCGCATCGGTGGGCCGGGCCGCCGCGGTGCGCCGGGCCGCCGCGGTGTCGTGCGCCGCGAAGGCCCGCGGCATCTCGCCGGCCAGCCCTGCCATGAGTTCGGTGAGGGCGTGCTCGTCGAGTGGTGAGTCCCACCGGCCGGTGCGCCCGAGGAAGCCGAAGTACAGCGTGACGGTGGGCACCAGCAGGCGGCGGGTGGCGGCGTCCAGCGGCTCGCGCGGGAAGAGCTCGGTGAGCACGGCGCGGATCTCGTCCGCGGTCCACGCGGCGGGGTCGGGCGAGCCGAGGTGGTCGGCCTTGAGTCGGATCGCCGCCTCGACCAGCCAGGTGCTGTCCTCGATGAACAGGTCGAGATCACGGGCGAAGCGCTCGAACTCGCGCAGGAGCGGGCGGTGCTTCTTCTTCGGCACGGGTCAGCCGACGAGCGTCACGTCGGCGGTGAGCACGGCGGGGCCGGTGAGGGTCACGGTGTCGGCGAGCACGCGCACGAGGACCTCCCCGCCGGGAACGAGCACCCGCCACGTGTCCGGGGACCCGACACCGCCCCACGTGCGCACCGCGAGCGCGGCCGCGCACGTGCCGGTGCCGCAGGAGCGGGTCTCCCCCACCCCACGCTCGAGCACGCGCATGCGGACGATGCCGACCCGCTCGCCCGAGGAGTCGTCCTCGCCGAGCGGCACCACCAGCTCGAGGTTGGTGCCCTCGGGGGGCACGGGTTCGTAGCCGGGTCGGCGGGTGAGCTCCGCGTGGGCCAGCTCGTCCTCGTCCGGCAGCGCGATGACGGTGTGCGGGTTGGGGACGCTGACGCGCAGACCCGCCCGGGGCCCCTCGAGCCCGGGGACCGAGACGACGACGTCGTAGCCGGCCTGGACGGCCGCGAGCCCGCCGGGCATCTGCCAGCGGCCCATCTCGACGGTGTACTGCGCACCGTCGTAGCTCACCCGGCGGACCCCGCCCCGGGTGCCGACGGCGACGGTCCCGCCGGCGTCGAGCTCGACCAGGTGGCGGTCGCGCAGGTAGTGGACGAAGACGCGCACGCCGTTGCCGCACATCTCGGCCAGGGACCCGTCGGCGTTGCGGTAGTCCATGAACCATTCCGCCGCCGGGTCGGCCGCGAGCGCCGCCGCACCCTCCGGGAGCGAGGCGGAGCGGACCACGCGGATCAGGCCGTCGGCGCCGATGCCGGCGTGCCGGTCGCATGCCGCGGCCACCTCGGCCGGGGAGAGGTCGAGCTCGCCGGCTGCGTCGGGCACCAGGACGAAGTCGTTCTCGGTGCCGTGCCCGGTGGTCAGCAGGCGGCCGGCAAGGATGCCGAAGGGGCTGGTCATGCGTCCAGGGTACGCAGCGCCGCGGCGAGCAGGGTGTCGCGGTCGGCGGCCGGCAGCCAGGTGATGCGCGGGTCCCGGCGGAACCACTTCTCCTGCCGGCGGGCGAGCTGGCGGGTGGCGATCGAGATGGCCGCCACCGCCTCCGCGCGGGTGAGCCGACCCTCGAGCACCTGCGCGGCCTGGGCGTAGCCGACCGCCCGGCGGGCGGTGGCGCCCTCGGCCAGGCCCTGGGCGAGCAGCGTCTCGGTCTCCTCGACGAGGCCGCCCGCCATCATGCGGGCCGCCCGGGTGGCGATGCGGGCGTCGAGCTCGGGGCGGGCGACGGCGACGGCGAGCTGGACGGCGGGCAGGGCGTAGACGTGCTCGGGCAGGCGGGCGGAGTAGGCGCGGCCGGTGAGTTCGATGACCTCCAGGGCGCGTACCACGCGGCGGGTGTTGCGCGGCTCGATCCGTGCGGCGGCCGCGGGGTCCCTCGCCGCGAGCTCGGCGTGCAGGGGGCGGGTCCCGAGGCGGGCGGCCCGCTCCTCGAGCGCGGCACGGACGGCGGGGTCGGTGCCGGGGAAGTCGAGGTGGTCGAGCACGGAACGCACGTACAGGCCGGAGCCGCCCACGAGGAGCGCGGTACGTCCGCGGGAGCGGATCGCGGCGATGTCGGCGCGTGCGGCGACCTGGTAGGCCGCGACGGTGGCCTCCTGGCGCACGTCGAGCACGTCGAGCTGGTGGTGGGCAACGCCGCGCCGCTGGTCGACCGGGAGCTTGGCGGTGCCGATGTCCATACCCCGGTAGAGCTGCATCGCGTCGGCGTTGACGACCTCGGCCGCTGCCGGCCCGCCCAGCGCCTCGACCAGGTCGAGGGCGAGGTCCGACTTGCCCGTGGCGGTCATGCCGACGACGGCCACCACCGGTCCCGGGACGGGTTCGAAGGGGTCCGGCACGGCTGCCAACCTACCGGCTCCGTATCCGGAGCACGCCCGGGGCAGCCCGCGTAGGCTCGGTGCATGGCAGGGTCGAACGGGTTCGACGACCGGCGTCACCCGCCGGGCGCCACCGCCGCGGGCCCCGCGGCGGGCGCCACCGCCGTGCGTGACCTCGCCCTCCCGCTCTCCAGGGACCGTGTCGTCGCGGCCCTGGACGAGCTCGACTACCCCTGGTTCACCGACCGCAACGGCGACCTCGGCGCCATGTGGGCGCAGGCGGTCTTCCACATCTACCTCCTCGGGGTGGGTGGGGCGGTGCTGCAGGTCCGCGGGGCCTGGCACCGTCGGCTGGCGCTGGAGCGCCTCGGTGAGGTGCTCGCGCTCGTCGACCGCTGGAACCGGGATTTCATCGGCCCCAAGTGCTACGTACGGGCGCTCGACGACGGCCGGCTCAGCGTCGTCGCGGAGGTCTCGACCCCGCTCGGTACCGGGGTGAGCGACCGGCAGCTCCTCCGGCTGCTGCAGCGCGGCATCGGGCAGGGCATGCGGATGATGCGCGACCTCGAGGTGCACTACCCGGACCCGGCCGGCTCCGCGGGGGACGTCCCGTGAGGTGGCCCTGGTCGCGCCGGCCGGTACCGGACCCGCCGCCGCAGCCGGCGGTCGGGTCGGCGCGCCCGCCCGTGGCGGAGGACGTCGCGGACGCCACGCAGCGGCGCGGCGGTGCCGAGGCGACCTCGGCGGTCACCCCGGAGCGGTTGCGGCAGGTGGTCACCACCCGGGGCTACCACGTGCGGACCGCCCCGGACGCGTCGATCGCGGGCAGGTGGGACGGCTACCAGTTCCAGCTCCGTCTCGCCGGCGAGCAGCAGGACGTGCTGAGCGTGCGTGGCACGTGGGGCCGGTGGGTCCCCGACGGGCTCGAGGGCCCCGTCGTCCAGGCCATCAACGACTGGAACCGGGACAAGGTCTGGCCGACGGTGTTCACCGCACCGCTCGAGGACGGGCTCACGGTGCGCACCGAGATCATGGCCGACGTCTCCGCCGGGGCGACGGACCGCCAGCTCCTCGACCTGATCGAGGGCGGTCTGTCCTCGGGGGTGCAGTTCTTCCAGGCGCTGGGCCGCTCGATGCCGCCGGTCCAGGAGCCGTCGCCGGAGAGCTGATCCGCCCCGGGCGTCGGCCGCCTGCGCCGGCGGCCGCGGCCGGCGGCGGCGGTCGCGGCCGGCGCCGGCGGTCGCGGCTACGACGTCTCCGCGGAAACGCCCGAACGGCGTGTCGCACCCGGCGTGTCGTGCACACGCGAGCACGGCGGCGTCCGACCGGTGTGGTGCTCCGACGTCTCCGCGGAAACGCCCGAACGGCGTGTCGCACCCGGCGTGTCGTGCACACGGGCGCGGGCCTATCGGACGCGCACGGTGGGCAGGCCGAGGGTGACCGGCCCGGCGGGGCCCGGGTCGCCGTGACCGTGCGGCTCCTCGACGAGCCCCGCGCGCCGCTCCCACGCGTCGCCGGCGCGGGTGCGGCGGACCGCCCAGGGGCCGCCGTCGAGCGCGGAGTCCGCCACGAGGTGGTGCGGCGCCCCGTGGGTGACGGCCACGGTGACCATGTCGCCGGGCCGGGGCCGTTCGGCCGCGGACAGGTCGGCGGGCAGCGCCACGTGCACCAGTCGGTTGTCCGCCGCACGCCCGGAGAGGCGGTGGGTGGCGCCGTCCTTGCGGCCCTCCCCCTCGGCGACGAGCACGTCGACGGTGCGGCCCACCTGTCGCTCGTTCTCCTCGGTGGAGATGCGCTGCTGCACCTCGGCCAGCCGCTGGTACCGCTCGGTGACGACCGCGGCGGGGACCTGGTCGGCACGGTCCGCGGCGGGTGTGCCGGGCCGCGGGGAGTACTGGAAGGTGAACGCGGAGGAGAAGCGGCTCGCCTCGACGACGTCGAGCGTCGCCTGGAAGTCCTCCTCCGTCTCGCCGGGGAAGCCCACGATGATGTCGGTGGTGATGGCGGCGTCGGGGATCGCGGCGCGGACCCGCTCGATGATCCCGAGGTACTTCTCCCGCCGGTAGGACCGGCGCATGGCGCGCAGCACCGTGTCCGAGCCCGACTGCAGCGGCATGTGCAGGCTCGGCATGACGTTCGGCGTCGTCGCCATCGCCTCGATGACGTCGTCCGTGAAGGCCGCGGGATGCGGGGAGGTGAACCGCACCCGCTCGAGCCCGTCGATGCGCCCGCAGGCCCGGAGCAGCTTGGCGAAGGCACCGCGGCTCCCGAAGCCGACGCCGTAGCTGTTGACGTTCTGCCCGAGCAGCGTCACCTCGATGGCGCCCTCGGCGACGACGGCGCCCACCTCGGCCAGCACGTCACCGGGCCGCCGGTCGCGCTCCTTGCCCCGCAGGTGCGGGACGATGCAGAAGGTGCAGGTGTTGTTGCAGCCGACCGAGATCGAGACCCAGGCCGCGAACGCGGACTCGCGCCGGGTCGGCAGCGTCGAGGGGAAGACCTTCAGCGACTCCTCGATCTCCACCTGCGCCTCGGCGTTGTGCCGCGAGCGCTCCAGCAGCGCGGGCAGCACGTCCAGGTTGTGGGTGCCCAGCACGACGTCGACCCACGGCGCCTTCTCGACGATGCCGGCCCGCATCTGCTGGGCCAGGCAGCCGCCGACGGCGATCTGCATACCGGGACGCTCCCGCTTGACGGCGGCGAGCTGGCCCAGGTTGCCGAACAGGCGCGTCGCGGCGTTCTCCCGGACCGAGCACGTGTTGATGACGACGACGTCGGCGCCACCGTC
>NZ_JBTSDU010000127.1:0-8970 GCF_054605595.1 Georgenia sp.
CCTGCTTAGCGAGCAGCAGCCGGTTGGTCGCGCGGCCCGCCGTCCGGGCGAGGGCGTCGCGTACGTCCAGCAGGTGGGCGGCGGCACGGTCGAACTCGCCGTGCGGGCGGTCGGTCAGCCACGTGGCGGTGAGGGCACGCACGACGACGACGTCCCGGAGGCCGCCGCGGGCCTCCTTCAGGTCGGGCTCGATCAGGTAGGCCAGCTCGCCGGCCCGCTCGGCCCGTTCGGTGATCGACGCGAGCAGGTCCTCGAGGCGCCGACGGGATGCGGAGCGCCAGTCGGCGAGCACGGCCTGCGAGGCCGCCTGGGCGAGGCCCGCGTCGCCCGCCACCGCACGCACGTGCAGCAGCCCCACCGCCGCGGGCACGTCGGCGGAGGCGATCGTGCGGCACTCGCCGAGGCTGCGCACCGCGTGGTCCAGCTCGAGCCGGGAGTCCCAGACCGGGTACCACAGCGCATCCGCGAGCGCGGCGAGCTGGTGCGGGTCGAACGTGCCGCCGTCGTGCACGAGCAGCAGGTCCAGGTCGGCGGCCGGTCCCCCGTCCCGCCGGCCGAGGCTGCCCACCGCGGTCAGGGCGACGCCGCGGCCCAGGTCCAGGCCGGTCGTGGCGCCGGCGTGCGCCCACAGCTCGACCAGGGCGGCGTCGGTCAGGTCGGCCAGGGCGCGCCGGTAGGCGTGACCGGCGCCCGGGGCACCGGGCCCTGGCGCCGGCAGGGCGAAGCGGGCCCGGCCCAGCTGCCCCAGCAGAGGCAGCCGGACCGGGCCCGACGTGGGTGGCGTCCGCCGGGACGCCGAGGTCACAGGGCCTCGCGCCCGCGTTCTCCGGTGCGGACGCGGACGACGTCCTCCACCGGCACCGTCCACACCTTGCCGTCACCGATCCGGCCGGAGTGCGCGGCTCCGACGATGGCGTCGACCACGGCGGCCGCGGTCTCCTCCCCGACGATGACCTCGATGCGGACCTTCGGGACCAGCTCGATGGTGTACTCGGCGCCGCGGTAGACCTCGGTGTGGCCGCGCTGCCGGCCGTAGCCGTTCGCCTCGGACACGGTCATGCCGTGGACCCCGGCCGCCTCGAGGGCCTTCTTGACGTCGTCGAGCCGATGGGGCTGGACGATTGCGGTCACAAGCTTCATGCGTTTGCCTCCGTCGTGGATCGTGCTGCCGAGACCGTAGCGCCGCGGGCGGGGTCCGTGCTGAACCTTCCGGCACCGAGCACCTCGTAGGCGCTCTCACCGTGCTCGGACTGGTCGATACCGCTGACCTCGACCTCCTCGCTCACCCGCCAGCCCATCGCTGCCTTCAGCACGAGACCTATCATGGCGGTGACGACGCCGGAGAACACCATCGCCCCCGCGGCGATGATGACCTGCACGGCGAGCTGATTGGCCCCGCCACCGAAGAACAGGCCGGTCTCGGTGGACAGGAAGCCGATGGCGACCGTGCCGACCAGCCCACCGACGAGGTGGACGCCGACGACGTCGAGGGAGTCGTCGTAGCCGAGACGGTACTTCAGGCCGACGGCCAGGGCGCAGAGCACGCCGGCGAGGACGCCGAGCACCAGGGAGCCCACCGGGTCGAGCGCGCCCGCCGCGGGGGTGATGGCGACGAGGCCGGCGACGACGCCCGAGGCGGCGCCCAGGGAGGTTGCGTGGCCGTCGCGGATCTTCTCGGTGATGAGCCAGCCGAGGACGGCGGCGGCGGTCGCGGACGTGGTGTTGACCCAGGCGAGGCCGGCGAGCCCGTCGGCGGTGAAGGCGGAGCCGGCGTTGAACCCGAACCAGCCGAACCACAGCAGGGCGGCGCCCAGCATCGTCAGCGGCAGGCTGTGCGGCTTCATCGGGACCTTCCCGAAGCCCTTGCGCTTGCCGATGATGAGCGCGAGGACCAGGCCGGCGACGCCGGCGTTGATGTGCACGACGGTGCCGCCGGCGAAGTCGATCGGTGCCGCGATGCCGGCGAAGGGTCCGGCGGCGCCGAGCAGCCCACCGCCCCAGACCATGTGGGCCATCGGGAAGTAGGCCAGCGTCACCCAGAGGGCCACGAAGACCATCCAGGTGGAGAACTTGGTGCGGTCGGCGATGGCGCCGGAGATGAGCGCGGTGGTGATGATCGCGAAGGTGACCTGGAAGGCGACCCCGACGACCACCGGCACCCCGTAGGCGTCGATGGCGAACTCGCCCGAGTCGGTATACATGGTCCCGGAGAGCCCGAACTGGTCGAACGGGTTGCCGATGATGCCACCGATGTCGTTGCCGTAGGACATCGACCAGCCCCACAGCACGTACACGACGACGATGACGGCCATGGCGCCGAAGGACATCATCATCATGTTCAGGACGGACTTCGACCGGGTCATGCCGCCGTAGAACAGCGCCACGCCGGGTGTCATGAGGAGCACGAGGGATGCTGACATCAGCATCCAGGCGGTGGCTCCGGTATCCAGCTCCATGGTTCCTCCCTCGCCGGCACCTCTTGCCGACTCTGGGAGCAGGTTCGCGTGCCCGTGTTACCGCACGCGCACCTGGGTGTTTCGTCCGTGTGACGGTTGCCCTGGGGAGATGAAGTTTGTGTTTCGTGGGCCCGTGGGCCCCGAAGTGTGTCCCCGTGCGGCCGGCCGGCTACGCGAGCAGGGCGTCCACGAAGTCCTCGGGCACGAACGGTGCGAGGTCGTCCGGCCCCTCGCCGAGGCCGACGAACTTGACGGGGACGCCGAGCTCGCGCTGGACCGTCACCACGATCCCGCCCTTGGCGGTGCCGTCGAGCTTCGTCAGCACGATACCGGTGATGTCGACGACGTCGGCGAAGACCTGCGCCTGGCGCAGCCCGTTCTGCCCGGTGGTGGCGTCGAGCACGAGGAGCACCTCGCGCACGGGGGCCTCACGGGACATGACCCGTTTGATCTTCCCGAGCTCGGCCATGAGGTCGGACTTGTTCTGCAGCCGTCCGGCGGTGTCCACCAGCACGACGTCGGCACCGGTCTCGCGGCCCTGCTTCACGGCGTCGAACGCGACGGCGGCGGGGTCGGCGCCCTCCCGGTCGGAGCGGACCACGGGCACCCCCACGCGGGCGCCCCACGTGCTGAGCTGGTCCGCCGCCGCGGCGCGGAACGTGTCCGCCGCACCGAGGACGACGTCCTGCCCCTCGGCGACGAGGACCCGGGCGAGCTTACCGACGGTCGTGGTCTTGCCGGTGCCGTTGACGCCCACGACCAGCACGGTGGCCGGGTGACGCGCTCCGTCCTCGGCCACGCTGGGCTCGAGGTGGAGGGACCGGTCCAGGTCGGGGTCGACCAGGGCGAGCAGCTCGCGGCGCAGCACGCCCCGCACCGTCTCCGGGTCCTTCGTGCCGAGCACCTTGGTCTCGGTCCGCAGCGTCGTCATGAGGTCGGTGGTGGGCCCGATCCCGACGTCGGCGAGCAGGAGGGTCTCCTCCAGCTCCTCCCAGTCGCGCTCGGAGAGGTCGCCGCGGGACAGGATCGCCAGGAGCGACTGCCCCAGGGTGCCGGATCGTGCCAGCCGAGCGCGCAGGCGCTGCAGGCGCCCGGCCACCGGCTCGGGGCGTTCCAGGGTGGGTACCGCGGTGGGGGCCGGGCCCGCGGGTTCGACGTCGGCGCCCTCGGCGGGCGGCTGGTCGACCTCGAAGGGGCTGACGTCGACGGGTGGCAGCGTGGCGCCGGGCCCACCGCGGCGGCGTCCGCTCGTCAGGGCGGTCGCGCCGGCGATGACCACCGCCACCACGAGGACGGCGACGGCGATGAGGATCCACTGGAAGTCGGTCACGCTCCCAGTGTGGCCCACGGCGTGGGCCGGGGTCACCTGTGGACCGGGGTCACCTGCGGGTCAGCGACGCGTCACGGAGCGGGTCTGCCGGCGGGCGTGCAGCTCTCCCAGGCGGGCGTAGGCGGGCTCGTCCGGCGTGGGGCCGAGCGTGAAGATCTCGTCGACGGAGGTGTCGCGCACCTCGGCGGAGCGGGCACGCACGTCCTCGGAGCGCAGCTCCTCGGACCGCCACGCGCGCACGCTCGCCCGCAGCCACGCCGCCCAGCCCTCGGGCGGGCGCTGCTCGACGAGCAGCATCCAGACGACTCCGACGGCGCACAGCACCGCGATGACCACACCCACGACCATTGCCCCCGACATGCTTCCAGTATCACCACAACCACGGTGGCGGCGCAGCCGCCCGCCGGTCCGCACACCCGGACGGGGCGGTGATCTCCCTCACCTGCCGACGACGGGCTCCGGCTCCTGCACCAGGCGCTGGGAGATGACGGTGGTGACGCCGTCGCCGCGCATGGTCACGCCGTAGAGTGCGTCGGCGATCTCCATCGTGCGCTTCTGGTGCGTGATGACGATGAGCTGCGAGCTCGCCCGGAGCTCGGTGAAGATGTCCAGGAGCCGGCCGAGGTTGACGTCGTCGAGCGCGGCCTCGACCTCGTCCATGACGTAGAACGGGCTCGGCCGCGCCTTGAAGATCGCCACGAGCAGGGCGACCGCCGTCAGGGAGCGCTCGCCGCCGGAGAGCAGCGAGAGACGCTTGACCTTCTTGCCCGCCGGCCGGGCCTCGATCTCGATGCCGGTGGTGAGCATGTCCTCGGGGTCGGTGAGCACCAGGCGTCCCTCACCACCCGGGAACAGCCGGGAGAACACCCCTTCGAACTCCCGGGCGGTGTCCGCGAACGCCTCGCTGAAGACCCGTTCGACGCGCTCGTCGACCTCGCGCACGATGCTCATGAGGTCGGCGCGGGACTTCTTCAGGTCGGCGAGCTGGTCGTTCAGGAACTTGTGCCGCTCGGCCAGGGCCGCGTGCTCCTCGAGTGCGAGCGGGTTGACCTTCCCGAGGCGGGCGAGGTCACGCTCCGCCGCACGCAGTCGCTTCTCCTGCTCGGCGCGCACGTACGGGCGGGGCTCGGGCGGTTCCTCGCCGTCGGCGACGGGTGCCGTGGACGGCACGGCCCGGTCGGGGCCGAACTCGTCGACGAGCGTCTGGGCGTCGAGGCCGAGCTCGGTCACCGCCCGCTCCTCGAGCTGGCCGATCCGCAGGCGCTGCTCGGCGCGGGCGACCTCGTCCCGGTGGGCCGCGTCGGTGAGCGTGGCGAGCTGGACGGCGATCTCCTCGAGCTCGGTGCGCACCGCGGCGAGGGCCTCCTCGCGGGCCGCGCGGTCGTTCTCGGCCTGCTCGCGCTCGGCGGCGGCCGCCGTGACGGAGCGTTCGATCGCCTCGCTGGCACGCGTGGCGCCGTCACACACCTCGACGGCCACCTGGGCCTGGGCGGCGCGGCGGGCCTCCTTCTCCTCGGCCCGGCGGCGGGCGTCGCGCTCGGCCCGGGCGGCGGCCGCGAGGGACGCCGCCCGGCCGGCCATCGCCTTGGCCTGCTCCTCGGCGGTGCGCAGGGCGAGGCGTGCGTCGGTCTCGGCGGTGCGGGCGGCGCGGGCGATCTCGGTGGCCAGGTCCCGGGCCTCGGTCGCGCCGCTGAGGTCCGCCGCCGCCTCGGCCGGCTCGCGCTGGGCGACCTCGAGCCGTTCGGCGAGGGCGGCGAGCTCCGCGGCGTGCTCGGTGATCTCGGCCTCGACCCGCTCGATGGCGGGGCGGGTGCGTTCGGCCTCGGCCTGGGCGCCGCGCACCGTGGACCCGAGCCGGCCGAGGCGTTCGGCGACCGCGCTGAGCCGGGCGTCGGAGGCGTGCAGATCCGCCAGCGTCGCGTCGGCCCGTTCGCGGGCGGTGTTCACCCGTTCGCGCGCGGCGACGAGCGCGAACCGGGTGCGCTCGTTGCGGGCGGCGGCGGCCTCGACCTCGGTGACCGCCTCCTCGTGGGCGGCGTGCAGCTCCAGCACGCTGGGGGCGCTCGGGGCGCCGCCGTGCGCGGTCACGGCAGAGAGGACGTCCCCCACCCGGGTCACGGCGGTGAGGGCCGGGTGAGCGACGAGCACCTGGCGCGCGTCGGCGAGGTCCTCCACGACGACGACACCGGCGAGCAGCAGGCGGACGGAGCGGGCGATGCCCCGGTCCGCCACGGTGACGAGGTCGCCGGCCCAGCGCGCCCCGGCCGGGGCCTCACCGGCGGTGTCGGCGTCCGTGGCGGCGTCGCCGGCACCGGTGAGGAGGAGCCGCACCTGCCCGGCGTCGTCCTCGCGGACCTTGCGCACGGCGTCGACGGCGACGTCGACGGACTCCACGACGGCAGCGTCGGCGGCCGGGCCGAGGGCGGCGGCGACGGCGTTCTCCCAGCCGGGCGCCACGGTGATCCGGTCGGGCAGCGGGCCGAGCAGGCCCGGCAGCCCGGACTCGAGGAGGGCTCCGGTGCCGTCCTTCCGGCGCAAGGACAGGGCCAGGGTGTCGCGGCGGGCGGTCCAGGTGGTCCGGTCGGCCTCGGCGGCGCGTTCCTCCTCGACGAGGGCGGTCACGGCGGACTCGGCGTCCTCGAGCTCGGCGGTCGCCTGCTCGTGGGCCTCGTCGAGCCCCTCCTCCCCCTCCTCGACACCGGCGGCCTGACGCTCGAGCGTGTCGAACTCCTCCTGCGCCTCGGTGGCCCGCTGCTCGGCGGCGCGCAGGTTCTCTCGCATGCGGCCGAGTTCGGCCTCGGCGGCCTCGAGGCGGGAGCGCCGCGCCCCGACCTGACCGGTGAGGCGGGCGAGTCCCTCGCGCCGGTCCGCGACGCCGCGATGCATGGCGGCCAGGGCCCGCTCGGCCGCACGCTCGGCCTCCTCGGCGGTGGTCCGTTCGGCGGTGCGTGCCGTGAGGCTCGCCTGGGCCGCCGCGACCTGGGTGCCGAGCTCGTCCTCCTGCTCCCGCACGGCGGCGGCGCGGGCGTCGAGCTCCTCGGGGTCGCGGCCGGGCACGGGTTCGGCGGTGGGGGTGCCCAGGAGGCGGCAGCGTTCGGTGGCGACGCCGGCGAGGGCCCGGAGCCGTTCGCGCAGCCCGGAGAGCTGGTACCAGACGTCGGTCGCCGCACGGAGGCGGGGGGCCGCGGCGGCCGCGGCCTGTTCGAGCGTGGTCAGGCGGCCCCGAGCCTCCTCCCGGGCGGCCTCGACGACGGCGCGTCGTTCGTGCAGGGCGGTCTCGTCGGCGACGTCCTGGGTGAGGGTGGCGGAGAGCTGGACGAGGTCGTCGGCGAGCAGGCGGGCGCGGGCGTCGCGCAGGTCCGCCTGGACGGTCTGGGCGCGGCGGGCGACGTCGGCCTGTCGGGCGAGCGGCCCGAGCTGGCGCCGGATCTCGGCGCTGAGGTCGCTCACGCGGGCGAGGTTGGCCTGCATCGAGTCGAGCTTGCGGAGCGCCTTCTCCTTGCGCCGGCGATGCTTGAGGACGCCGGCTGCCTCCTCGATGAACCCGCGCCGGTCCTCGGCCGAGGCCTGGAGCACGGAGTCGAGCCGGCCCTGCCCGACGATGACGTGCATCTCGCGGCCCATGCCGGTGTCGGAGAGGAGCTCCTGGATGTCCAGGAGGCGGCAGGGCGTGCCGTTGATCGCGTACTCCGAGCCGCCGGAGCGGAACAGCGTGCGCGCGATGGTCACCTCGGCGTACTCGATCGGGAGCAGGCCGTCGGTGTTGTCGATGGTGAGCGAGACCTCGGCCCGGCCCAGCGGGGCCCGCGAGGACGTCCCGGCGAAGATGACGTCCGCCATCGATCCGCCGCGCAGCGTCTTCGCGCCCTGCTCGCCCATGACCCACGCGAGCGCGTCGACGACGTTGGACTTCCCGGAGCCGTTGGGACCGACCACGCAGGTGATGCCGGGCTCGAGATGCAGCGTCGTCGCGGACGCGAAGGACTTGAATCCTCGCAGCGTCAGCGTCTTCAGGTGCACCGGTGCAGCATATTGCCCGCGCGGGCGGCGTCGCGCCCGCAGGCCCGGTCAGGCGCCCAGGTCAGGGAACCACAGGCGGATCTCGCGGTCGGCGGACTCGGGCGCGTCGGAGGCGTGCACGAGGTTCATCACGGCCTTGGTGCCCCACTCCCGGCCGAGGTCACCGCGGATGGTGCCGGCGGGGGCGCTGGTGGGGTTGGTGCTGCCGGACAGGACGCGGATGCCCTCGATGACGCCGTGCCCCTCGACCACCGCGGCCACCACGGGGCCCGAGCGCATGAACTCGATCAGCGGGTCGAAGAACGGCTTGCCGTGGTGCTCGGCGTAGTGCTCGGCGAGGAGCTCGTCCGACGCCGCACGCAACTCCAGGGCGACGATGCGGTATCCCTTCGCCTCGATCCGGCGCAGGACCTCACCGGTGAGGTTGCGGGCGACGGCGTCGGGCTTGACGAGGACGAGGGTGCGCTCGGTGGGCGGGGTCGTAGTGGTCACGAGGACGAACGTTACCGGGCACCCGCTCGGAAGTGGGCCAGGCCGGCCTGGTACCGCTCCTCGCGCTCGACGTCGATCCGCCGGCCCGAGCGCAGCGCCACCATCCACAGGATCGCGAACACGGCTCCGACGGCGAACATCATGCCGATGGCGAAGCCCGAGGCGACGAGCACCAGCTGGACGAGGGAGCCGAGGACGTAGCCGGCCCTTCCGCGCAGCAGCGCGGCGGCCAGGACGCACCAGAACATGACCACGCCGCCGACGCCGAAGACCACGGCCGGGGCGGCGAGGTCGAGCCCGAAGGCGGCGAGCGCCGCGAAGAGGACCACGAACGCCTCGCTCAGCAGCACGGACATCGCGAACATCCGCAGCGCGGAACCGGGCCGGCGCGGCTCGGTCGGTTCGGCGCCGACCGGTTCGGCCCCGATCGGTTCGGCGCCGCTCGCCTCGGCCTCGATCGGTTCGGCGCCGACCGGTTCGGCGCCGGTCGCCTCGGCCCCGGTCGGTTCGGCCCCGGTCGGCCCGGCGGCGGGTGCGGTGCTCACACCCGCCAGGCTACCCACCAGCCGGCACTCCCCGGCGCACCATCCGCTGGCGGGCCGTCCGCGCCGGGCGTCCGGCGCGGGTACCGCCCGGGCGGGCCATCCGGGGCGGGCCGGCCGGGGGGGCCCG
>NZ_JBTSDU010000128.1:0-8939 GCF_054605595.1 Georgenia sp.
GTTGGCGCAGGCTCTCGCCGACGCCGGGCTCGACGCCGGCACGGTCGACTTCCTCGTGGCGGTGGACCAGAACATCGCCGACGGCGCGCTCGACGGCGACACGACCGACCTCGACCGGCTGCTCGGCCGCCCCGCCACGCCGATCACCGACGCCATCAAGGCGAACGTGCCGGCGGCGCGGGCCGTCTGACGGCGTCGATCACCGGAGGACACAGCCCCCGCGGGAGGACACAGGCCCCCGGAGGACACAGGCAGCTGACGGCGCCGGCCGCCTGATGTCGCACCGGCCGGCGGGGGAGACTTCGCGGCCGGTGGTCTCAGCCCGCGGCCGGTCGCCTCAGCCCGCGGCCGGTGGCCTCAGACCTCGGCCCCCTCTGCCGCCCGGACCCGGGCCAGCGTCTCGCGGCGCTGCTCCTGCTCCACCGGATCGGGCACCGGCACCGAGGCCAAGAGCCGTTGCGTGTAGGGGTGGCGCGGCGCGAGCAGCACCTGCTCGGCGGTGCCCTCCTCGACGAGCTGGCCGCGGTAGAGCACCGCGATCCGGTCGGCGAGCATGCCGACGACGGCGAGGTCGTGGCTGATGAACAGCGTCGCGAACCCCAGCCGTTCCTGCAGCTCGGTGAACACCTCGAGCACCTTCGCCTGGACGGAGACGTCGAGTGCCGAGGTGGGTTCGTCCGCGACGACCAGGCTGGGGTCCAGGGCGAGGGCCCGGGCCAGGCTGGCGCGCTGGCGCTGCCCGCCGGAGAGCTCGTGCGGGTACCGGGGCGCGTATGCGACGGGCAGGTGCACGGCGTCGAGCATCTCGTGCACACGGCGCCGGGCCGAGGCGGCGTCCCGCGCCTTGCCGTGCACGATGAGCGGTTCCGCGAGGCACTCCTCGATCGTCATCTGCGGGTTGAAGCTGGTCGCCGGGTCCTGGAACACGAAACCGATCTGGGCGCGCAGGGGTCGGATTGCCCGCTCCCGCGTGCCGACCATCTCGTGGCCCAGCACCCGCAGGGAGCCGCCGGTGGCGCGGGTCAGACCCGCGATCGCGCGGCCGATGGTGGTCTTGCCGGAGCCGGACTCGCCCACCAGCCCCAGCACCTCGCCCGGGTCGATGAAGAGGCTCACGCGGTCGACGGCGCGGAAGCCGCCCCGGCCCAGTCGTCCGGGGTAGACGACCTCGAGCGCGCGGGCCTCGACGACGGCGGCCGCTCGGGCCTCGACGACGGCGGATGCTCGGGTGGCGTCCGGGCCTGGCCCCTCCGGCCCCGCGGTGGCGGCGGCGTGGGTGGCCGGCTGGTCGCCGACGGCGGATCCGGCTCCGTCGGCGACCGGGACCGCCGTCGTGGCGGAGGCGGCGGGCTCCGCGGCGAGCGTGCCGAGGCGGGGCACGGCGTCGAGCAGGGCCCGCGTGTACTCGTGCTGCGGCGCGGCGAACAGCGTGCGGGCGTCCGCCTCCTCGACCACCTTGCCGCGGTACATGACGGCGACGCGGTCCGCGAGGTCGGCCACCACACCCATGTTGTGGGTGATGAGCACGATGGCGGAGCCGAACTCGTCCCGCACACGCCGCAGCAGGTCGAGGATCTCCGCCTGCATGGTCACGTCCAGCGCGGTGGTCGGTTCGTCGGCGACGATCACCTTCGGCCCGAGCACCAGGGCCATGGCGATGACGATGCGCTGCTTCTGGCCGCCGGAGAACTGGTGCGGGTAATGGTCGACGCGCTTCTCCGGATCGGGGATGCCGACCCGGCCGAGGATCTCCACGGCCCGCGCCCGTGCCTCCTTCCGGCGCACCTCGCCGTGGGCGCGCAGCCCTTCGGCGATCTGCCAACCCACGGTGAAGACCGGGTTCAACGCGGTGGACGGTTCCTGGAACACCATGGCGACGTCACGCCCGCGGGCCTTCCGCACGGCCTTGGCGTCCATCTGGACGACGTCGTTGCCGTTGAGGATGACGGCGCCCGAGACGGTCGCCGTCTCCGGCAGCAGCTTGAGGATCGACTTGGCCGTGACGGTCTTCCCGGAGCCGGACTCGCCCACGATCGCCAGCACCTGGCCGGGGTCGACGCTCAGCGAGACGCCGTCGACGGCGCGTACCGGTTCGGCGTCGGTCGTGAACGTGATGTGGAGGTCCTTGATCTCGACGACGGCGTTCACGCCTCGTCTCCCTTCGCGGCGTCCACGGCCGCCTTGGTGGGGCGACGCCGGATCCGCAGCCGTGGGTCGGAGAGGTCATTGAGGCTTTCGCCGACCAGCGTCACGCCCAGGACGAGCAGCACGATCGAGATGCCGGGGAAGACCCCGGTCCACCAGATGCCGGAGGCGACGTCGGAGATCGCGCGGTTGAGGTCGTAACCCCACTCGGCGGCGGCGGTGGGGTTGATGCCGAAGCCGAGGAACCCCAGGCCGGCGAGCGTGAGGATCGCCTCGGAGGAGTTCAGGGTGAGGATCAACGGCAGTGACCTCGTGGCGTTGGGGAGCACGTGCCGGGTGAGGATGCGCGGGGTGGAGGTGCCGACGACCCGGGCGGACTCGACGAAGGCCTCGGCCTTCAGCCGCACCGTCTCCGCCCGGACCACCCGGAAGTACTGGGGGACGAAGACGACGGTGATGGAGATCGCCGCGGCGAGGACGCCGGGGAGGAACCCGGACTGCCCACCGGAGATGATGATCGAGACCACGATGGCGAGCAGCAGCGACGGGAACGCGTAGACGGCGTCGCCGATCGTCACCAGCACTCGGTCCACCCAGCCACCCAGGTAGCCGGAGACCAGGCCGAGCGCGATGCCCAGGAAGATCGAGGCCACCACGGCGATGACGACGGTCAGGACCGCCGTCCGAGCGCCCCAGATGACCCGGGAGAGCACGTCGTAGCCGCCCACCGTGGTGCCCCAGACGAACTCGGCCGACGGCGGTGCCTGGCGGGGGAAGGTCCCGTCGGGCCCGCTGAGCTGGTTGAAGGAGTACGGCGCCAGCACCGGGGCGAAGATCGCCACGAGGAGGAACACCGCGCACAGGACGAGGCCGGCGATGAGCATGCCGCGCTGCAGCCCGACGCTGCGGCGCAGTTGCCAGATGAGCGGGAACCGCTTCCAGCGCGCCTCGGCGGCGGCGCCGTGGGCGACGACGTCGGCCGTCATGTCAGTACCTCACCCTCGGGTCGATCAGCGCGGCGATGATGTCCACGATGAAGTTGGTGACGGCCACGATGACCGCGATCAGGGCCACGATGCCCTGGACCGCGACGAAGTCACGGGCGCCCAGGTACTGCGTGAGCATGAAGCCGAGCCCGCGCCAGCCGAAAGTGGTCTCGGTGAGGATCGCGCCGCCCATCATGAGCGCGATCTGCATGCCCATGACGGTGATGATCGGGATGAGCGCGGGGCGGTAGGCGTGCTTGCGCACCAGCCGCAGTTCGCCCACGCCGCGGGAGCGGGCGGCGTCGACGTAGTCCATCCCGAGCGTGCCGATGAGGTTGGTGCGCACCAGCCGCAGGAACACCCCGGCGGTCAGCAGGCCGAGGGCGACGGAGGGGAGGACGGCGTGCATGAGCACGTCGCTGATGAGGTCCCACCGGCCGGTGCGCAGCGCGTCGATGATGTTGATGCCGGTGGAGCCGCTGATGCGGCCGAGCACGAGCTGGACGGCGGTGCTCGCCCGCCCGCCGAGCGGCAGCCAGCCGAGCCACACCGAGAAGACGAGCTTGAGCAGCAGGCCGGCGAAGAAGACCGGGGTGGCATAGCTGAGGATCGCGAAGACGCGGAGGACGGCGTCGGGCCAGCGGTCGCGCAGGTACGCGGCCACCATGCCCAGCGGGATGCCGACGATGAACGCGACGACGAGGGAGAACAGGACCAGCTCGAGCGTCGCGGAGCCGTACGTCACGAGGATCTCGCTGATCTCGCGGTTGTCGGTGATCGTGCGACCGAAGTCCCCGGTGAAGATCTGGCCGAGGTACTCGAGGTACTGGACCAGGATCGGTCGGTCGTACCCGGCGGCGACGATGCGCTCGGTGAGCTGGGCCTCCGTCAGGCGCCCACCCACCGACGCCGTGATGGGGTCGCCGACCACGCGCATCAGGAAGAAGACCAGAGTGACCAGGATGAAGACCGTCGGGATGATCAGCACGAACCGTACGAGCATGTAGCGCCCGAGGCCCGACCCCCCGCCGGTCTTGGCGGCAGGGGTGCTGCCGACGGTCCGCTCGTCAACGATCGTCAAGTCGACGCCGTCCTCTCACGTCTGGATGACCCGGCCGGGGTGGTCCGGCGGGCGAAATGGGCACGGCCGACCGGGGCCGCACAGCGTAGCGCTGCACGGCCCAGGCCGGCCGTGGGGCTCAGCGTCCGAGCGCTCCGTAGCGGAACTTGAACGAGGCGTCGAGCGTGTCGGTCACGCCGGTGATGTCCGTGGTGGACACCGCCACCTGCGCACCCTGGAGGTACGGCACCGTCGAGAGGTCCTGGGCCACGATCTCCTGCGCCTCGGCGATGAGGGTGGCGCGGGTGTCGGCGTCGGGCTCGGTCGCCTGGGCGAGGATCGCGTCGGTGGCGGCCTGGTTCTCGTAGTGGTTGCCGAGGAAGTTCCCCGGGAGGAAGAACGGCGAGAGGTAGTTGTCCGCGTCCGAGTAGTCCGGGAACCAGCCGAGCTGGTACGCGGGGTAGAAGTCCTCACGCCGCTCGGTGGAGTAGGTGTCCCACAGCGTCGACTGGAGGTTGACGTCGAACAGGCCTTCCGCCTCGAGCTGCGCCTCGATCATCGCGTACTCGTCGTCGGAGGATTTGCCGTAGTGGTCCGGGCTGTACTGCAGGTCCAGCACGACCGGCGTCGGGATGCCGGCGTCCGCGAGGACCTGGGCCGCCTTCGCGGTGTCCGGGCCGCCCTGGCCGTCGCCGTAGAGCTCCTTCAGCGGCTCCACCGCGCCGGTGAGGCCGTCCGGGACGTAGGAGTACAGCGGCGTGAAGGTGTCCTGATAGATCTCCGTCGACAGGGCGGCGCGGTCGAGCGTGTGTGCCACGGCCTGGCGGACGGCGAGCGCCTTGGCCGGGTCGGCCTCGGGTGTCTCGGCACCGAAGGGCTGGGTGTTGAAGTTGAAGACGATGTAGCGGATCTCGCCGCCGGGGCCGTCGTGGACGGTCACGTTCTCGTCCGTGCGCAGGTCCGCGAGGTCGGTGGGGCTCATCGAGCGGAACGCGACGTCGACGTCGCCCTGCTGCACGGCGAGCTTGAGTGCGGTCTCGTCGGTGAAGTACTGGGCCGTGACGCTGGGGGTGCGGGCGGCGCCGAGGACGCCGTCGTAGCCATCGAACGCCTCGTAGGCGATGATCTCGTTCTCGGTGTAGTCCGTGATCGCGTACTGCCCGGCGAAGGCGTTGCCGGTGACGATGTCCTGGGACGGGGTGAGCGCGTCGGCCGAGAAGACGTCCTCGTCCACGATCGGGCCCGCCGGGCTCGAGAGGATCTGCGCGAAGAGCTGGTCGTTCTCGCTCTTCAGGTGGAACACGACGGTGAGGTCGTCGGGGGCCTCGACGCTGTCGAGGTTGTACAGCAGCGAGGACGGGCCCGACGGGTCCGCGATCGCGACCTGGCGGTCGAAACTGAACTTCACGTCCGAGGAGGTGAGCTCGTTGCCGTTGGCGAACGTCAGGCCCTCCTTGAGGGTGACCGTGTATTCCGTGGGCGCCGTGAACTCGCCGGAGACGGCGATGTCCGGCTCGACGTCGGGGCTCCCGTAGGGGCTGTTCATGAGGAACGGGAAGATCTGGTTCTGCACGGCGAAGGAGCCGTTGTCGTAGCTGCCGGCGGGGTCGAGCGAGACGATGACGTCGGTGGTGCCGACGACGATGGTGTCGGCGGCCGAGCCGCCGGCGCCGGTGGTGTCGCCGTCCGTGAGGGTGTCGGTCTGGGCGCACGCGGCGAGCGTGAGCGCGAGGACCGTGGAGGTGCCGATGACGCCGAACGTCCGGCGGCGGTGTCGAGCGGATGCCATGAGGAGTCCTCTTCCGTTCCGTCCCGGGGCGAAACGGCTCCCGGGTGGGACGACGCGAGGACGCGTCGTCGCTGGTGGGGGTCCGTTCTAGCACAGGAAGGTCTCATGTAGTGAGACCCGGTGGGTTGGGTCTTGAACTGCAACATAGTTGTGATCTGACGCACACTGGTTGCCATGGCGACGAGGGACAGGCCCATGACGGTCGTCGTCGGCGGGCACCGGCTGCGGGTGACCAACCTGGACAAGGTGCTCTACCCCGCGACCGGGACCACGAAGGCCGACGTCCTCGGTTACCTGACCCGGATCGCGCCGGTGATGGTGCCGCACTGCGCCGGCCGGCCCGCGACGCGCAAGCGGTGGCCCGACGGTGTCGGGACCGAGTCCGAACCCGGGCCGGTGTTCTTCGTCAAGAACCTCGAACCCAGCGCACCGGAGTGGGTGGCGCGGGCCGACATCGAGCACTCCGCGGGGCCCAAGACCTACCCCCTTGTCGACGACGCCGCCACCCTGGCCTGGCTCGGCCAGGTCGCGGCCCTGGAGGTCCACGTGCCGCAGTGGCGCTTCGGCAGCGACGGTCGGCCGCGGAACCCGGACCGGCTCGTGCTCGACCTCGACCCGGGGCCGGGGGCCGGCCTCGCCGAGTGCGCCGAGGCGGCCCGCCTCGCTCGCGGTCTGCTCCTGGGGATGGGCCTGGCACCGGTGCCGGTGACCTCCGGCTCCAAGGGCATCCACCTGTACGCCGCCCTCGCGGGCGACCACACGTCCGACCAGGTCAGCGCCATCGCCCACGAGCTCGCGCGGGCCCTGGAGGCCGATCACGGGGACCTGGTCGTCTCGGACATGAAGAAGTCGTCGCGCGGCGGGAAGGTGCTGGTCGACTGGTCGCAGAACAACGCCGCGAAGACCACGGTGGCGCCGTACTCGTTGCGGGGGCGCACGCACCCGACCGTGGCAGCGCCGCGCACCTGGGACGAGCTCGACTCGTCGGCGCCGGCTCACCTGGAGTACCACGAGGTGCTGGACCTCGTGACCCGGCGGGGCGACCCGATGGCGGGGCTGGCGCCGGGGCACGCGGAGTACACGGACCCGGGCGAGCGCACGCCGGCGGCGCGGGACCGCCTCGAGGTCTACCGGGGCAAGCGGGATCCCGCCCGGACGCCGGAGCCGGTGCCGGCGGCGTCGCCCGGGGCACGCCGCGCGGACGGCGGCACGGAGGACGCGCCGATGTTCGTCATCCAGGAGCACCACGCAGGCCGGCTGCACTGGGACTTCCGCCTCGAGCACGACGGCGTCCTGGTGAGCTGGGCGCTGCCGAAGGGGGTGCCGACGGACGGCGGGAAGAACCACCTCGCCGTCCAGACCGAGGACCATCCGATCGAGTACGGCACCTTCGTCGGCACGATCCCGCAGGGCGAGTACGGCGGCGGCGATGTGCGCATCTGGGACACCGGTACCTACGAGCTGCGCAAGTGGTACGAGGGCAAGGAGGTCATCGCCGTCCTCACCGGCGCCGAGGGCGGCGGGCTCGCCGGCGCGGACGGCCCCGGCCGGCAGGCCACGTTCGCGCTCATCCGCACCGGCGGGGGCACGGGCAACCACTGGCTGATCCACCTCGTGGCGCCCCACGGCGGCAGCGCTGGTTCCCCGCGCGCCGTCTCCCGGGGCGCGGGCACCACCCGCCGTTCCCTGCTGGGCCGGCCGCCGTCGCCCATGCTCGCCACCCCCGGCACGGCCGAGGCGCTGTCCACCGGGCGGTCCTGGGCCCTGGAGATGAAGTGGGACGGCGTCCGCGCGATCGTCGCCGTCAACGGGGGAGCGGTGCGGCTCATGAGCCGCAACGGCAACGACGTCACCGCGCTCTACCCCGAGCTCGGCGACCTCGCCGCGGCGCTCGTCGACGTCGACCAGGCCGTGCTCGACGGCGAGATCGTCGCCCTCGACGAGCGCGGCCGGCCGAGCTTCGCGCACCTGCAGAAGCGGTTCAATCTGACCGACGACCGGCGGATCGCCCGCCTGGCCGCGAGTGCTCCAGTGCGCCTCATGCTGTTCGACGTCCTCGAGGTCGCCGGGCGCTCGCAGCTGCATGCCACCTACGACGAGCGCCGCACGCTGCTCCACGAGGTCGTGGACCCCGCCGCGCACCCGCTGCTCGACGTCCCGGACGTGTTCGACGGGGACGTCGACGCCGCCGTCGCCGCGAGCCGCATGCTCGGCCTCGAGGGCGTCGTCGCCAAGCGACGGGACTCGCGCTACACGCCGGGGCGGCGCTCGCCCGCCTGGGTCAAGATCAAGCACGCGCTCACCCAGGAGGTCGTGGTCGTCGGTTGGCGGCCGGGGCAGGGCAACCGCAGTGGGGCGGTCGGCTCGCTGCTCGCCGCGGTGCCCGACGGCGCGCGCCTGCGGTACGTCGGGCGGGTCGGGTCGGGGTTCTCCCAGCGGGAGGTGGAGGGGCTGGTGGCCGAGCTCGCGCGGGACGAGCGTGCGACGCCCCCGCTCGACGACGTGCCCGCCGTGGACGCCCGCGACGCCCGATGGGTCGAGCCGACCCGGGTGGGGGAGGTCGTCTACACCGAGAGCACGCCCGACGGGCGTCTGCGTCATCCCCGGTGGCGGGGATGGCGTCCGGACAAGGCGCCCGGTGAGGTCCTCTGGGAAGGAACCGGGCCCGGCTGAGGCACGCCACGCACCGGAACCAGACTGTGCCGCCCACCACCCCACTTCCGCCCACCACCCCACACCGCCCACCACCCCACTTCCGCCCACCACCCCACACCGCCCACTACCCCACTTCCGCCCTGCACCTCACTGCCGCCCTGCACCTCACTGCCGCCCCCCATCCCACTGCCGCCCCCCATCCCACTGCCGCCCCCCATCCCGCTGCCGCCCCCCATCCCACTGCCGCCCCCCATCCCGCTGCCGCCCCCACCCCACTTCCGGCCCCCACCCACTGTGGTGGGGG
>NZ_JBTSDU010000129.1:0-8931 GCF_054605595.1 Georgenia sp.
GGATGAAGTTCACCAGCACGTTGAGCAGCGTGAACGCCACGTTGTTCTCGAGCAGCCCGCCCTTGCGGGTGGTGTACAGCGTCAGCCCCAGCACGAGGCCGATGAGCCCGCCGACCCCCAGCGCGACGGCGACGATGTAGACCGTCTCCCCGAACGCCTCCACGAACACCGGCCAGTTCTCGGCCCAGTCGAACTTCATCGGTCTGCCCCGTTCCCGGTCGCAGTGGTGGTGCGCAGCTCCGGATACTCCTGCACGGTGGTGAAGCCCCGCAGGTCGTCGACCGCGCGGGTGATGGCGGCGTCGTCGCCGGTGAGGGCGAGGGTGAGCGAGCCGAACGGTCGGTCGCCGATCTCGGTGATGCCGCCGTAGACGATCGCGCCGTCCACGTGGTGCTCGCCCAACGTGTGCATGAGCCGGGCGGAGGATCCGGTCTCTTCCTGGATCGCGACGGTGACCAGCGTGCCGGGGTGCGTGGCGGCCAGCCGGGCGAGCGCCGCCGGGCTCGGCCGGTCCCGCAGGGACGTGCCCACGAACCGTTTGGTCGCCTGCGCCCGTGGCCGGGAGAAGACGTCGTAGACGGTGCCGAGCTCGACGACGCGGCCGGTCTCCATCACCGCCACCCGCTCGCACATGTGCTTGACGACGTCCATCTCGTGGGTGATCACCACGATGGTGATGCCGAGCTCGGCGTTGACGCGGCGCAGCAGGCCGAGGACGTCGCGCGTGGTCTCGGGGTCCAGTGCCGAGGTCGCCTCGTCGGCGAGGAGGATCTTGGGGTCGCGGGCCAGCGCCCGGGCGATGCCGACCCGTTGCTTCTGACCGCCGGAGAGCTGGCGGGGGCGGACCGTGGCCTTGTCGGCCAGCCCGACGAAGTCGAGCAGCTCGGCCACGCGGGCCTCGCGGCGCTCCTTGTCCCACCCGGCCACGCGCAGCGGGTACGCGACGTTCTCCGCGACCGTCTTGGCGGGGAAGAGGTTGAACTGCTGGAAGATCATCCCGATCTCCGCGCGCACCGCCCGCAGGTCCTTCTCGCTCATGGTGGAGACCTCGTCGCCGTCGACCACGAGGGTGCCGGCGCTGACCCGCTCCAGCCCGTTGATCAGCCGCACGAGGGTGGACTTGCCGGCCCCGGAGTAGCCGATGACGCCGAAGATCTCACCGGCCCCGATCGACAGCGTCACGTCGTCGACGGCGTGGACCGCTCCTGGTCCCTCGCCGAAGGTCTTGTGCACGCCCACGAGGCGGATGATGTCGTCCATGCGGTCATTGTCCTGGTGTCGTCGGGCGTGCGTGGGCCGGCGTCGGTGCGACGCCGGCCCGGGTGCTGAGATCGTGTCCCGCGGGGTCGTCAGTCGGTCAGGCTGCCCTGGACCTCGGCGAGGATCTCCTGGAGCTCCGCGGGGGACTGGTCCGCGATGGACGCCGTCCCGCCCGAGCTCTCCTGCAGCGCCGCGACGACCGCGTCGGACTTGTGGATCTCGATGAGGCGCTGGAACACCTCGTTCTCCGCCTCGTCCGCCCGGGCCACCCAGACGTTGATGTAGGGCTTGGCGCCCTCGCTCTCGGCGCTGTCCGCGAAGATCGCGTCCGCGGGCGCGAGGCCGGCGTCCGCGACGAAGTCGTTGTTGACGACCGAGGCGGCCACGGAGTCCAGGGCGATGACCGTCTGGTTGGCCTCCACCGGAGTGACGGTCACCCGGGAGGCGGCCGCGTCGACGTCGGTCGGGTCCGGCACCACGCCGGCGTCGTCGTTCAGGGTGATGAGCCCGGCCTCCTCGAGCACGAAGAGTGCCCGGGCCTGGTTGGTGACGTCGTTGGGGATGGCGATCTCGGAGCCGTCGGGGATGTCCGCCACGGCGTCGTACTCGAGGGAGTAGACGCCGAGCGGGTACACCGCGGTCGCCCCGATCGGGGTGAGGTCCTGCCCGGTGGCCTCGTTGTACTGCGCGAGGTAGAGGATGTGCTGGAACTGGTTGAGGTCCAGGTCCCCGTCGGTCAGCGCCGGGTTGGGCAGCGGGTACTGGGTGAAGTTGACGATGTCGACGGTGATGCCGTCCTTCGCCGCGAGGTCCGTGAAGATCTCCCACTGCGGGTCCGAGGAGCCCACGACGCCGATGCGGACGGGGTTCTCCTCGGTGCCGAGCGTGCCCGCGTCGCCCGCATCGGCGCCGCCGCACGCGGCGAGGGTGAGGGCAAGGGCGGCGGTGGCGGCGGCGAGGGCGATACCGCGGCGCGGGGAGCGGGTCATGACGGTCCTTCGGTCGGAGCGGTCGTGCCTGTGGGACAGGCCGGGTCTGCCGGCGCCGGGAGGTGGCGCCGTGGTCCCAGGATCGGCTCCGCGCCGACCCGCGCGCGACCCACGTCGCCGCATTCTCAGTGGGTGAGACGGCGAGGTGTTTCGTGGTGTGCGCGGCAGTCGCGCCTGGCCCGAGCGGTCCGCGGCGGCGTCGGGCACGCTCGTGATGCCTTGACGGGTGACGACCGTGGGATGTCTTGACGCGGCAGAGGGCCCGGGGCGGCGCGACGACGGTGCGTGGCCCCTGTCCGCCGAGGGTGGCGGTGACTTCGCGATAGGTTGAACCACGTGTCGAAGCCGATCGTGACCCTCGTGACCTGTGCCGCGCTGCCCGACCTCGACGTCGACGACGTGCCGCTCGTCGACGCCCTCGCCGACCGGGGCATCGAGCCCCGGGTCGCCGTGTGGGACGACCCCTCCGTGAACTGGGACGACGCCGGCGTCTCGGTGCTCCGCTCCGTGCACGACTACGCGCCACGGCGCGAGGAGTTCGTGCGGTGGGCGGAGTCCGTGCCGCGGCTGTGCAACCACGCGGACGTGGTGCGCTGGAACACGGACAAGCACTACCTCGTCGAGCTCGCCAAGCGGGGGATGCCGACCATCCCCACCGTGTGGCTCGAGCCCGAGCAGCACCTGAGCAAGCACCAGCTCCACACCCGCTTCCCCGCGGGCGGCGACTTCGTCGTCAAGCCGGCGGTGTCCTCGGGAGCCCAGGGCACCGGCCGGTACACCGCCGTCGACGGGTACTCGCGCATGGCGGCGATCACCCACGCCATGGAGCTGCTCTCCGAGGGGCGCACCGTCATGGTCCAGCGCTACCTCAAGTCCATCGACAACCGCGGCGAGACAGCGCTCATCTACATGAACGGCCTGGTCTCGCACGCCGTCGAGAAGAAGGCGATGCTGGACGGCCCGTTCCAGGGCGACGACGCCGCACCCCGCGAGGAGGCCGTCGCGCGCGATGCCACCGACGGTGAGTGGCGGCTGGGGGAGCAGGTCCGGGAGGCGATCCACACCTACATCCGCGACCGCATGGGCCGCGACGAGCAGCTCACCTTCTGCCGCATCGACCTCGCCGAGGGCGACAACGGGCAGATGGCAGTCATGGAGGTCTCGCTCGTGGACGCCTCGCTCTACCTCTCGACGGCGCCCGGCGCCGTCGACCGGTTCGCCGACGCCATCGCGGTGCGCGCCTTCTGGTGACGGGACCCAGGGACGACGAAGCCCGGACTCTCAGGTGAGAGTCCGGGCTTCGTGGATGTCGCTGCGACATCCGGCGGGGTGAGTGACGGGACTTGAACCCGCGACATCCGCGACCACAACGCGGCGCTCTACCAGCTGAGCTACACCCACCATCGCTGCAGGCGGACGAGCCGCTGCACCAGTGGACCAGCCTAGCCGATCGTGACTGGTGCCCTGTAATCGTCGCGCGGTGGCGTGGGTCACGTCGTCGGCGACAGGCCGTCTCGCCCTGGCGTCCCGCGGCGCGGAGCCTACGAGCCGACCGGCTTGCCGGCCTGGGCGCGGGTGGCTGCTTCCTGCGCGAGACGGGCGACGAGGTCGGCCGAGGAGGACGCCGTGACCAGTTCGGCCGCCTTCTTCGCCGTGGGTGAGTCCGGGCCGTCACCGGCCGGGAAGAGCACCGTGCGGTAGTACCGCAGCTCGTCGATGGACTCGAGGATGTCCGCCAGGGCGCGGTGGCCGCCGTTCTTCTGCGGTGACTGGAAGTAGGCGCGCGGGTACCAGCGGCGGGCGAGCTCCTTGATGGAGGAGACGTCGATGACCCGGTAGTGCAGGTGGTCGACCAGCTCGGGCATGTCCCGGGCGAGGAACGTGCGGTCCGTGCCCACCGAGTTCCCGGCCAGCGGCGCCTTGCGGGGCTCGGGCACCCAGGTGCGCACGTATGCGAGCACCTGCTCCTGGGCCTCGGCCATGCTCAGCCCGGCGTCGAGCTCGTCCAGCAGGCCGGAGGTGGTGTGCATGGTGCGCACCACCTCACCCATCTGCTCCACGGTGCCGGGGCGCGGGGAGATGACCAGGTCGATCCCGGCGTCGAGCGGCGTCAGGTCGGAGTCGGTCACGACGACGGCGACCTCGATCAGCGAGTCGTTGACGGCGTCGAGGCCGGTCATCTCGCAGTCGATCCAGACGATGGGGTCCCGGGAGGAAGATGTTTGGCTCACCCGGTCAGGGTAGTCGCGCTCGCCGGACCGGTGGGGCGAGCCGTCCGTAGGTGTCGGCGGCCCGGCCGGGCCCGAGGCCGCAGCATCCGACGCGGTGCCGCGTGGCCGTCACTGCACGGCGGTGCGGCGCGCCATGACGACGGCGTCCTCCAGCTCCGCCGGGTCGCCGTGGGGCCCGGTGGTGGTGCGCGAGCGGTGCTCCGAGACGAGCAGCTCCCAGCGCGGACCGCTCAGGCCCAGCGCCGCGGCAGTCCCCGCCGCTGTCGGCAGCACCTCGGCCGGGTCGTGGCCGTGTGAGCTGCCGTGGTCGTGCGAGCCGCCGTGGTCGTGCGCGTCGCCGTCCGCGGCATGGTGCTCGGCCCAGGGCGGCACGCCGGCGTGCCCGACGACGAGGAGCACGCCGCCCTCGGTGACCGCACCGGCCGCTCGCCGCAGGACCTCCTCGCGGGGGAAGCCCATGCGCGAGTGCAGGAACTGCGCCGAGACCAGGTCGTACCGGCTCTCGGGCTCCCAGGTGGTGAGGTCCTGCTCCTGCCAGTCGATGCGGTCGGCGACGCCTCTCGCCTCGGCGGCCCGTCGGGCACGGTCGAGTGCGGTGGCGGAGATGTCGATGCCGGTCACCCGCCAGCCCTGCTCGGCGAGCCAGACGCTGTCGGCCCCTTCGCCGCAGCCCACGTCCAGCGCCGTGCCCGGGGTGCGGGCGGACACCTCGGTGACGAGGACCTGGTTGGGGCGACCGCTCCAGACGGCCTCGGCCTCCTGGTACCGGCTCTCCCAGTGCTGAGCCGCACTCTGGTTCTCGGTCATGCGGCGGCCAGGGCCGGTGTGGGTTCCGGGAGGGGCGCGGCGGTCAGGGCATGTGTCTGCATGCCGCCCACTGTAGGGACACGAGCTCGACGGGACGCCGGGTCGGCATCGCCGCACGGGTGCCGACCGCCGCGAGCGGATGAGAAGCGGAAGTGCCCCCGGCAGGACTCGAACCTGCAACCTACGGATTAGAAGGCCGTCGCTCTATCCATTGAGCTACGAGGGCGCGAGCGCATGGTATCGCCCGCCCCTTCCGGCGCGCTTGGCCGCACCCCGCCCGCGGATCGCCCACAATGGGCCTGTGACCGCCCAACCCTCACCCGACGACGGGCGCGACACCGGGGCAGCCGCCGGCACGGTGGTCCGGGACCGCGCGCCGCGCCTCGACGCCGTCCTGGAGATGCTCACCGAGGTCGAGCGCACCCGGTTCCCGCTCGACCTGCCCGGCACGCCCGAGATACGCGCGGAACGTGACGCCGTCCGCACCCAGCTCGGCAGCCGGCTCGTCCCACGCCTGCGGCGGGGGTCCGCGCCCGTCGTCGTCGTGCTCGGCGGGGCGTCCGGGTCGGGCAAGTCCACCCTGCTCAACTCCGCCCTCGGCACCGGGGTCAGCGAGGCCGGCGTCCTGCGGCCCACCACCCGCACCCCCGTCCTCGTGATCCACCCCGACGACGTCGACGCGTTCGGCGGCCACCCCCTGGCCGAGGCCGCCCAGGTGGTCACCACCGGCGCCGTGCCCGCCGGGCTCGCCGTGCTCGACACGCCCGACCTGGAGTCCGCACGCGCGGCCGGCGGTGCGCTCGGCGCCCAGCTCCTCGAGGTCGCCGACCTGTGGATCTTCGTCACCACCGCTGCCCGCTACGGCGACGCCGTCCCCTGGCGCGTGCTCGCCGAGGCCCAGGACCGGGGCATCACCACCGCCGTCATCCTCAACCGCGTCCCTGCCCGGGTGCGCAGCCAGGTACGCCAGGATCTGCTGAACCGCATGGTCCACCTCGGGCTCGGCTCCGCCCCGCTCTTCCTCGTGGCCGACGCCGGCCCGCACGAGGGGCTGCTCCCGCCCGAGCAGCTCGTCGAGCTCACCACCTGGCTGCGCCTCGTCGCCGACCGTCGCCAGTCGCCTGCGCTGGTGCGTCGCACCACCCGCGGGGTCTGGTCCGCGCTGCGCGCCCAGCTCCTCGACCTCGCCGCCGGCGCCGACGCCCAGGCCGAGGCCGGTGCTGAGCTGCGTGCCCGTGCCCAACGGGCCGCCGACGACGCCGCCGCCACGCTCGTCGGGGCCCTCCGCTCCGGCAGCGCCGGCCTCGGTGCCCCCACCACCCGGTGGCTCGCCCTCGCCTCGACCGGCGGACCGCTGGCACCCCTCGTCACCGGCGCGACGCCCCGCCGAGGTTGGCGCGGTCACGCGCTCGAGACCCGCTCCACGGCCGCCCGACAGCTCGGCACCGAGGTCGACGCCGCCGTCCAGGTGCTCGTCGCCGACGCCGTCCGCACCGCAGGTACCGCGATCCGGTGGGTCTGGGACGCTCCCGAGCTGGGTGCCCGCACCCTCCTCGACGCGGGCACGGCCGATCCGGCGGCCCTCGCTGCGGCCGTGCTCACCGGGTGGCGCGGCGACGTCGACGCCCTCGTCGTCACGGTGGCCGACCGGGCCGCCGGCGCGCTCGACGCCGCCGGGCTCGCCGCCGTCGTGCGCGCCGCCGCCGCGGGCGTCGTCGGGGCCGCCAAGGCCCTGCCCGACCTCCTCGGGCCCGACGGCCCCGACCTCGCCACCCGGGCCGGCGATGCCCTCGTGGCCGCGGCGCAAGAGGCCGTGCGGGACGCCGCGACCCCCGCGCTGAGCGCCCTCGACGCCCTGGAGCTGACGCCGGGTACCGCGCTGCGTGTGCGGGCGACGGAGCTGAGGGACCTATGACCACCACCGGCGGGACGGCATCGTCCGTCCGGGACCTTGCCCAGGATCTCGACGCCCGGGCCAGCGCCATCACCGCCGCCCTGGACGCCGCCGCGGCCCAGGTGGACCCGTTCGTCGCGGCTCGCGCCCGGGAGGATCTTGCGGCCGTCCGGCGGCGCCTCGATCTGGGGGTGGACCACACGGTGGTCGCGCTCGTCGGCGGCACGGGTTCGGGCAAGTCCTCCATGTTCAACGCGATCACCGGGCTGACGTTCGCCGATGTCGGCGCCCTGCGCCCCACCACCGAGCGCGCCGCCGCCTGCACCTGGGGCTCCTACGCCGAGGCGCTCCTCGACCACCTCGAGGTGGAACCGCTGCGCCGGATCCGCCGCGAGACGCTGCACGGCGACCCTCCCGGCCTGGACGGCATGGTGCTGCTCGACCTGCCCGACCACGACTCGGTCGCCGTCGACCACGCCGTGCAGGTGGACCGGCTGCTCCCGCTCGTCGACGTCCTCGTCTGGGTCGTCGACCCGCAGAAGTACGCCGACAGCGCCCTCCACGAGCGCTACCTCCGGGCCATGCGCTCCCGCCGGGAGAGCATGCTGGTCCTGGTCAACCAGATCGACGCCGTGCCGCCCACGGCGGTGGACCGCCTGGTCGTCGACATACGCGAGCTGCTCGCCGCCGACGGGCTCGAGGACGTCACCGTGTTGACCACCTCCGCACTCCGGGGCACCGGCATCGACGACGTCCGCCGGCACCTGGCCGCGGCGGTGGGGCAACCGTCCGCGGGGGCGCGCACCGCGGCGGCCGAGGTCGACGCCGTCTGCCGTCGACTGTCGGCGAGCGTCGGCGCTGTCGAGACCGAGATCACCGCCGACGCCGTCGCCGCGACCGCCGGCGAGCTGCTCCGCACCGCCGGCGCCGACTCGGTGGCCGACTCCGTGCGCACCGCGCTCTCCGGCGCCGACGGCGCGGCCGTCGGCCGCCCCGAGCCGCCCGCGCTCCCGAGCGTGGCGGCGGCGCGTGACGGCTGGATCGCCCGGTACCAGCAGGGCCTTCCCGTCCGGTGGGCCCAGGCCGTCGCCGGTGCGGTGGCCGAGCCCGCCGTCCTCGCCGGCGCGGTGGGGGACGCCGTCACCGGTGTCGAGGTTCCCACGCGCAGCACCCGGGCACGCAACCTCCTGCTCGGTGGCATCGCGCTCGCCGTCGTCTCGCTCGCGTACCTCGTCCTCGCCCTGGTCACCGGTGCGCACTGGTGGCCCGACGGCGTGCTCGTGGGCGTCGGGCTGGTCGCCGCCGTCGTGCTGCTCACCCGGGTGGGTCCGGTGCGCCGGGCCGAGGCCACCGAGCTCGCGGACAGCTACCGGGCGCGGGTCGACGAGCGGGTGGTGGCCGTGACCGGGGAGCTCCTCGTCGAGCCCACCGTGGCGGTGCTGGACCGGCATCATCGGCTACGGGCGGCGATCGGCCGGTAGCGGCACCGGACGCAGCAGGCGGCTGTCGCTGGTGCGCTGCGGGGTGAGGCCGACTGCCGCGCCGTGCCTCGGCATGTGCGGCGCTGATGCCACCTCGTCCACAGGCTCGGTCGCGACGTCGGCGCGCGTGATCCGGTACGCGCCAGCGTGGTGCCCGTGGCCGGCCGAGAGGTGCCGGCCCGGAGCCGAGGGAGCGAGCGATGAGCGACAGGATCGAGATCACCGTCCAGGGCCGGCTGGGCGCGGAACCGGTGCGCCGGGTCGGCGCC
>NZ_JBTSDU010000130.1:0-8723 GCF_054605595.1 Georgenia sp.
CGTCATCACACCTGGAAAATCCGTCGGCACGCCGGCCGGGAGAGGACCAAGGTCCATCGAGCAGTTCCGGAGCAGCCGCTGTCGACAACTCTAATCTAACGTCACGGTAGGTTGGTGGTGAGTTGTCTCACGACGGGGCGGGGCGCCGCAGTCGCGAGTGACCAGGTCGTTCGTCAAGCGGCGATCAGCGGCGTGAGATCCGTGTCCGGGTGTGCGCGGCGGACGGACTGCAGGCGCCACTTGTCGACGAAGAGGGCGAGGAGCTCGCCGGTGGTCCGCTGGAGGACCTCGACACCACGTTCGGTGGCCAGCGGTGCGCTCCAGGCGGGCGTCGTGAGCATGGCCACGCTGTAGTTCAGCGGCTCCAGCTGGATGGGGGCGTTGAACTCGTTGGCCATGCGGTGCCGTGCGACGTCGAACTGCATCGGGCCGACGGCGGCGAGCACGGGTGCCTGGTCGCCGCGGAGGTCCGAACGCAGGACCTGGACCACGCCCTCGGCGTCGAGCTGGGCGATGCCGCGTCGGAACTGCTTGTGCCGGCCGGCGTCGACGGCGCGCGCGACGGTGAAGTGCGCGGGCGCGAAGGTCGGCAGCGGGGGGAACTGGACCGGAGCCCCCGTGTAGAGGGTGTCGCCGACCTGGAGGTCGGTGGCGTTGACCAGCCCGACGACGTCGCCGGGGAACGCGGTGTCGACCACGCTGCGCTCACGGCCGAACGCCTGCTGGGCGTACTTCGTCGCGAAAGGTCGTCCGGTCCGTGCGGTGGTGACCACCGTGCCGCGTTCGAAGACGCCCGAGCACACCCGGACGAAGGCGAGGCGGTCGCGGTGCGCGGTGTCCATGCCGGCCTGCATCTTGAAGACGAACGCACTGAACGGGTCGTCGACGGCCCGCACCGCACCCTCGAGCGTGGTGCGGGGGCCCGGCGCGGGGGCCAGATCCACCAGGACGTCAAGAACGGCGCGGACGCCGAAGTTGCGTACCGCAGCGGCGAAGAGCACCGGGGTGGAGCGGCCGGACAGGAACGTCTCCGTCGTGTGGTCGGACCCGGCGGCACTGAGCAGCTCCACCTCCTCGCTCGCGTCGATCCATGCCCGGTCCTCGAGGTCCCGTGCGGTGGCGGCGGGGAAGGTCTCCTCGGGTGCGATGTGGGCACCACTGGTGGTGTGGGTGAACCGGACGTAGTCGCCCGTGGCGCGGTCCAGGACGCCGCGGAAGTCTCCGGCGATGCCGACCGGCCAGGTCAGCGGCGTCGGGTTGAGTCCCGTCCGCTCGGCGATCTCGTCCATCAGGGCCAGGGCGTCCCGGCCGGGCCGGTCCCACTTGTTGATCACCGTGATGATCGGGATGCCTCGGTGCCGGCAGACGTTGAAGAGCTTCATGGTCTGCTCCTCCAGCCCCTTGGCAGCGTCGACGAGCATGACCGCGGCGTCCACGGCGGCCAGCACGCGGTAGGTGTCCTCGGAGAAGTCGGCGTGCCCGGGGGTGTCGAGGAGGTTCAGGACCGTGCCGCGGTAGTTCAGCTGGAGGGAGGCCGAGGTGATGGAGATACCGCGGGCCTGCTCGATGTCCATCCAGTCCGAGACCGTGTGCCGGCGGCCGCTCTTCCCGTTGGTGTGCCCGGCCTCGGTGATGGCGTGCGCGTGCAGGGCCAGCGCCTCCGTGAGAGTGGACTTGCCGGCGTCGGGGTGGCTGATGACGGCGAACGCCCGCCGGCGGGCGGCCTCGGTAGCGACGTCGGCCCGCTCTGGGGGCGTCAGGACGTCATGGCGCATAGGGGATCTCCTGAGTTCTCGCCTGCCCCGGGCCGCGAAAGGTGGCGCAGTCCAGGTGGGGCTTGTCGGGCGGCCGGGACGTAACCCGGCGGTGAGGGGCTGCCGCGATCGTGGTGTGCGGTGATCACCTCACGGTCGCACACGTTGCACACCACGACGTCGCACTACCCGGCCACATGGACGCTCGACCTCCCACCGCCGGCTCCGACGAGTCGGCACCTGGCCGCCGGCCTCGTCGAGACCCACACCCTACCGTGACGTAACGGTAGGTTTTCGAGGGGTCGGGCACGTTAGAGTCGAAGCCCACAGCGAGCGAGGAGCAAGACATGACCGGCCACATGCAGATCGGTGAGGTCGCCGAGCGCACGGGCCTGTCCTTGCGGACCATCCGGTACTACGGAGAGGTCGACCTGGTCTCTCCGTCGAGCCGAAGCGATGGTGGGTTCCGCCTCTACACGGTGGGCGACGTGGAAAAGCTCGAACTCGTCAAGCAGATGAAGCCACTCGACTTCTCCATCGAGGAGATGAAGGACGTGCTGACGATTCTGGGCCGGATCAGGGACGAGCACTCCCCCGACGCCGAGCGGGAACGCCTTCTCACCGCCCTGGCCGATGTACGGGCGACCGCCGCGGAACGTAGCGACAAGTTGCGCGCCAAGCTCGCCGCGGCCGAGGCGTTCGTTGCGGGCGTCGACCGTGAGCTGTCCCGGCGGCACCGCCACGCGACCGCCTGAGCGCGCCGCGGCGGCCTCGCTGATGCCCGTTCGTCGTGAGTGGCAGGTCCGGGGGCACTCCGGTCATGGTGCCCGTCCCGCGGTCACGGCTGCGAACCCGCCAGGTCGTCGGCGAAGGTACGCAGTCGGGCGAGGGCGTCCGCGGACGCGGGTTCGAGCTCATCGCCGGTCGCCCCGATGGCGACCTTGATCGCGGCGTAGGCGTCGGCCTCCAGGCCGCACCGTCGGCAGACCTCGAGGTGCTCGGCCGCGCGGCGGGACCGGGTGACGTCGAGTTCCCCGTCGAGGTATCCCTGCAGGACCCGTGCCACCTGGTGACAACGGGACCGGGTCATGACCGATCGAAACATCACGCCTCACCTTTCCGTAGAGCCACGCCGACCACGACCGGGGCAGACGTCCGTGCCGTGTCGTCGTGCGTCGCTTTCGTGCGTCGGGTCCCGTGCGTCGGGTCCCGCATTCGTGCGTCGGGATCCGTGCGTCGGGTCCGTCATTCCCGGGAACCCGGCTGGGGCGGTCCGCGATTCCACCTCGGCGGACCGCTGCCTCGCCGGGCGGCCCGGTGCCGTACCCCTCGCCTGACGCACCCACATCGGCGACATGTCGCGTGCGACTCGTTCCCGTCACGCACCATGAACGTCGGGGCATCCGTCATGGCCGTTTCCTGACGTCGACGGTCACACCGGGCAGCCGCCAGGCAGCGCGCTTCACGAACGGAATCGTCCGGCCGGGATGCGGGTTTCCAGGGCATCGGGGCGTCACGGTGGCGCCCGTCCGAGGAGGGACCACCAATGAGCACATCGACCGACACCCGCCGACGCGTCGCCGTCGTCATCTACGAGGACGCGGCCAAGGACCTGGCCCGCGCCTACCGCGGGCTCATGACAGCCGTGGAGTTCCTGGAGGCCGGGGACGACGTGACGGTCGTCTACGACGGCTCCGGCGTGGACACGCTCGCGGCCGCGTCCGCCGAGGGACACCCGCTGCACGGGCTGGTGGAGAAGCTACGCCCGGTCACCCGCGGCGCCTGCGCCTTCTGCGTCAAGGCGCACGGCGTCGGAGAGGCCGTGGCGGCTGGTGACTGGTCGCTGCTCGAGGAGTACAAGCGCCACGCGAGCGTGCGGAACCTCGTCGTGGAGGGTTACCAGCTCCTCTCGTTCTGACCGCCCGGCTCCGGACGCAGGACCACCCGCACGACGCCGTACGACGCCCACCGGTCCGCACCGATGGGCGTCGTACGGCTATGCGTCGTGCAGCGCATGTGCGGCAGACGTCGGGCCGTCGCCGGTCAGTGCTCCCGCTGCTCGGACAACTCCTCGGCGAACGTGCGTAGGCGCTCGACCGCTGGGTCGTCGGAGGGGGGAGTGGCGGTGCTCGCCGCGCTGATCGCGATCTTGATGGACTCGTAGGTGCGGGCCTCGAGCCCGCACCTACGGCACGTCTCGAGGTGCTCGGCGACGGACGCGGCCCGGACGATGTCCAGCTCGCCGTCGAGGTAGTGCTGGAGGAACCGGGCGGCCTGGTGGCATTCGGAGCGCGAGAGCTTCGACAGGTCCATCACATCCCACCTCCCCGCGGGGCGATGCCCGCGACGTCCAGCCGCGCCCGGATGCGGGCGCGCGCGCGATGCAACCGGCTCATCACTGTTCCTCTCGGTACTCCCAGCACTTCCGCGGCCTCCCGGTAGGAGAGCCCCACGATGTCCACGAGCGTGACGACGGCGCGGTGCTTGTCCGGCAGGGCCTGCAGCGCGTCGGCCACGACGGCCTCGAACTCCTCGCTGATCGCCACGTCCTCTGCGGAAGCCGCCGGTGGGCCGGTGTTCTCCAGGTTCCGCTCGAGCGACTCGGAGTCGCGGAGCAGGACGGGACGGCGCACCCGGACGCGGTTCAGATGGGTGTGGCGCAGGATCGTCAGCAGCCATGCTCGCGGGTGGGCGCCGTCGAACCGGTCGACCGCGCGGAAGGCGCGCACCAGGGTGTCCTGGACCAGGTCCTCCGCGTCGGCCTGCTGCCCGGTGAGCGACAAGGCCACGCGGTACAGGACGGGGATCTCGGGCACGATGTAGCGGTCGAACGCCAGGTGCCGGTCGTCCGCCAGGTGCTGGTCGTCGCGCGCGGTGTCCCTCACCCCTGCGTAACCCGGCCGCACCCCGGATGATTCCACGTCGTCGCGGGCACGCGTGTCCGCGGCGGAGGGCGGGCCACCATCCCCCGGCGGCGCCGGCCGCCCGGCGGCGCCGGCCGGCACCTCGAGCACCCGCTCCCGGGGCAGGGCAGGAGCTGACGAGGCGTGTCAGTACCGCATGGCAGGATCTGGTGACATGACGGACCCCTCGGTCGAGACACCCTCGGCAGACACCGCTGGCGCCCCGGGTAGCTACGGGCCGTTCGCCTACCTCAGTGCGCCGAACGCCCCGGTGTACCGGCGCGTCATGCGCGCCCTCATGGCGGAGAAGGAGCGCTTCACGGTGCACGTACGTCCGGAGGAGGTGTGTGCGGTGCTGCGTGCCGACGACGGCGAGCCCGTCGAGGACGGTGCGGTCGCCGAGGCGCTGGAGCGACTGGCCCAGCCCGCCTGGGGGAACCTGCTCGCCTTCCCCGACTCGAGCAGGGTCACGGCGCTGGAGGACTTCTACCGGCGGCGGATGCTCTACCAGATGTCCCGTCCGGGGGAGGCCGCGGAGCGGGCGCTGGCGCAGTACGACGCCGCGCTCGGCACCCGCGGCGCACTTCAGTCGGTGGCCCTGGAGGACATCGTCGTCCTGCTCACCAAGCTCCGTGACACCGTCGCCGCCCACGCGGCGGGCGAACCGGTGGACTCGGCGGTGACCCACCAGACCCTGCGCAGCCTTCGCGACCGCTTCGTCGAGCTCGCCGAGAACGCCGTGGCGTTCATGGGGTCCATGCAACGCACCATCGACCTCCACGACGCGGATGTCGAAGCCTTCCTGGCGTACAAGGAACAGCTCATCGAGTACCTCGAGCGGTTCATCAACGACCTGCTCACACGTGGGGCCGCGATCACCGACCTCCTCACCAGCATCCCGGACGACGGCGTGGCATTCCTCGCCGCGACCGCCGCCGAGCGGGAGTCCGCGGACGCCGCTCCCGGGGAGGCCGACTCGGCGCGTGCGAGAGTGCGCGAGACCTGGCTGCGGCAGTGGTCGGGGCTGGCCGAGTGGTTCGTCAGCACCCCCGCCCGGGAAAGCGAGTCCAAGCTGCTGCGCGCCCGGGCACGAGCCGCCATCCCGGCCCTGCTGGCCGTGGTGCGCGCGCTGCACGAGAAGGCGGGCGGCCGGACGGACCGGACGCAGGACTTCCTCACGCTGGCGAGGTGGTTCGCCACCGTGCCCACCGACGCCGACCGGCACCGGTTGTGGCGCTCGGCGTTCGGCCTCGCGCCGGTGCGACACCTCAGCGTCACCGCAGCCACCGAGGACGCGTGGGCGGCGGCCGGGCTGGGGAACACGACGCCGTGGGCGCTCGCGCCACCGCTGGAGATCAGCCCCCAGCTGCGCCGGAGCGGCTCGTACGAGCGCCGCGGCAAGGCGGTCCGCGTCGCGGACCGGACCGAGGCCAAGCGGCTGCTGACCGAGCGCTCCCGCCGCGAGGCGGAACAGACCGCGGCGGCTCGTCGCCGGATCCTCACCGACGGACCGCAGCCGCTCTCCGCCTTCGGCGAGCTGGACCCGGCGGCCTTCCGGCTCTTCCTCGGCCTGCTCGGCGACGCCCTCGCCGCCATGGGGCCGCGGGCCACCACCGCCCAGGTGCACACCTCCGACGGCGAGCTCACCGTCATCCTCACCCGAATCCCGGGAGCGAGCAGCATGGTGCTCACCACGCCCGACGGCGAGCTGTCCGGGCCCGACCACCTCGTCGACATCGCCTCAGCCGTCGACCTACCGGAACCGAGCGCCGCGCACCAGGAGCCCGTGGAGGCGTACGCATGAGCACGCTCGACCTGGCCCCCAGCATCTCCGGCGCGCTGGAGAGCCGGGAGGCGGAGGGACGCACCCGGGCCCTGCGGGCGCTCCTCGTGCGCCCGGTGCTGCGGGCGCAGACCGACGGCGAACTGTTCCGGCTGGCCAGGCGGCACGCCGACGCGCTGCGCGCGTGGTTCGACCGGGAGACCGGCTGGCGCCTCGTCGTCGAGTCGCAGATCGTGCGTCTGCTGACCGCGCACGTCCCCCACGGCCCGACGGCGACCGCCATCGCCGAACGGCACCCGGCGCGTGGCCGCAAGGGCGACCCGCCCTTCACCCGGCGCCGCTACGTCCTGCTGTGCCTGGCGCTGGCCGTCCTCGAACGCTCCGACCCGCAGGTCTCCCTCGGCCGCCTCGCGGAGGACATCGTGCTCGCCGCCCGCCAGCCCGGCCTCGATGCTGTGGCGTTCACCCTGACCGGCCGTGAGGAGCGCTCCGACCTCGTTGCCGCGATCCGGCTGCTGCTGACCTACGGCGTGCTGGTCCGGGTGGCCGGCGACGAGGAGTCCTACGTCTCAGCCGGGGGCGACGCCCTGTACGACGTCGACCGGCGGGTGCTGGCCACGATGCTCTCGACCGACCACAGTCCCGGCCTCGTCGATGCCCGACTGCCGTCCGACCCGACGATCGACCAGATCGAGGCCGCACTGCACGAGCCGCCACCGGCCTACACCGAGGAGGAGTCCACCAGGCGGCTGCGGCACGCCGTCACGCGGCGGTTGCTCTGCGACCCGGTCGTCTACTACGACGAGCTGCCCGACGACGAGCGCGCCTACCTGGTCGGTCAGCGCGTCCAGCTCACCAACCGCCTGAACGAGGCCACCGGGCTGGTCCCCGAGATGCGCGCCGAAGGAATCGCTCTGGTGGACCCGGACGACCACCTCACCGACGTGCGCATGCCGGAGCAGGGCACCGACGGTCATGCCACGCTGCTGCTCGCCGAGCAGCTCGCCACCTCCGGCCCCGCCGACATCGCCGTGCTACGGCGCCGGGTGCGCGGGCTCGCCAGGGAGCACGCCGCCTACTGGCGCCGGACCGCCCAGGAACCAGGAGCGGAGAACGCCATCGTCGCCGACGCCCTCGACCGGCTGGTCGGGCTCGGTCTGGTCCGGGTCACCGGCGCCGGGTCGGGGGTTGTCGTCCACCCGCTCCCGGCGCTGCGGCGCTTCGCCGTGGCCGCACCGACCATCACGACGAGGAGAGTGCGATGACCGGTCTCGACGACGTCGGCCAGGCGCCCGGGGCGCAGCCCGCCGACGCGCTGCCGCGCCCCACCAACGAGCGCTGGCAGCCGCTGCGGCTCGGCCTCGTCGACCTGTTCTACTACGACGACGAGCAGTTCTGGTTCCACGACGGGCGCCTGCTCCTGCGCGGCAACAACGGCACCGGGAAGTCGAAGGTCCTGGCCCTCACCCTGCCCTTCCTGCTGGACGGCTCGATCGCGTCGCGGCGGGTGGAGCCGGACGCCGACCCCAAGAAGCGCATGGACTGGAACCTGCTCCTGGGTGGCGCCCACCCGAACTCGGAGCGCACCGGCTACTCGTGGGTCGAGTTCGGGCGCGTGGACGACGACGGCACGGAGCACTTCACCACCCTGGGCATCGGCCTCAAGGCAGCCGCGGGCCGTGGCATCGTCAAGACCTGGTATTTCACCAGTACGCGGCGCATCGGGGACCTGCGGCTGCTCGACGGCAACCGTACGGTGCTGAGTCAGGAACGGCTCCGCGACGAGCTCACGTCCACCGGGTCCGGCCACATCCACACCACCCAGGAGGCCTACCGCCGCGCGGTGGACGAGACGCTGTTCCGGCTGGGGGAGGAGCGGTACGCCGCCCTCATCGACCTGCTCATCCAGCTCCGCCAGCCCCAGCTGTCCAAGAGACCCGACGAGAAGGCGCTCTCCGCGGCCCTGACCGAGGCCCTCGCCCCGCTGGACCAGGCCGTGGTCGCCGACGTCGCGGAGTCCTTCCGCTCGCTCGAGGACGAGCGCGCGGGCATCACCGAGGCCAAGGACACGCTCCGGGCGGCGGCGGACTTCCTGCGGCACTATCGCGGGTACGCCCAGGTCGCCTCCCGGCGCCAGACGACGGCGGTGCGCCTGGCCAACTCGGCCTATGAGCACGCCGGCCGGGACCTGCGCGAGGCCGAGGAGCAGCTCGACGGCGCCACGGAGGAGGTCGAGCGGCTCGCCCGGCTGCAGGAGGACGCCACGGAGCGGCAGAGCGGTCT
>NZ_JBTSDU010000131.1:0-8229 GCF_054605595.1 Georgenia sp.
TTCTTGTGCCGAGGGCGGGTGGTGCACCACGCGCCCTCGGCACAAGAACCCGCCGTCGATGAGTGCGGCCTGTTGTGCCTTGGGCGATCAGGACGCGCTCGGCGACCGGGCAAGCAGGGCGGCGCCGTCGTGCAGGCGCACGTGGAGCAGTCCGACGAGCACGTCGGGAGCCGCCTCCCTGGTCGACGTGGATCCTTCCGCAGGTGCGAGCAGAGCAGCCACCGCTCCGACGGCGGGACCCCCCAGGGCCAGGTCCGCGAGCACGAGGTGAGGTCTGGCAGCGACGCCGACCGGTTCGGGAGCCGTCCCACGATGGCGGTCGGCGCTTCGGCCACCAGGGTGCCGAGGCACCGGCCGGGCGACGGCGCCGTCGATCAGCTCGATGTCGGCCGGGTCGGTGACGAGCCCGGTACCGAGCGCCTTGAGCACGGCCTCCTTGCGCACCCAGGTGCGCGCAAGGTAGTCCGGGCGAGCCGCCGCGGGGAGTCGGTCGTGGTGGGCCCGCTCGCGGGGGCCCAGGGCGACGTCCGCCAGCGGGGCCGCGGCGACGGCGGCCGGGTCCTCGATGTCGATCCCCACCGGCCGGTCGCTCAGCACTACGCCCACGAATGGTCCCGATCGCGTGATGCTCACCCGGACAGGGTGATCGAGCACCGACACGGGGCCGTGTTCGCCCCCGCATGTCGGGCACCGGGCCTCCAGCCGCACGTCCTGCGGGTCGGCCCCGGTGATGAGGGCGACGGCGTGGCGCAGCAGCGTACGGCCGAGCACGAACCGGGCCGCCTGGTCGGGCGGGAGGTCGCGCGCGCGACGTCGTTCGACATCGTCCAGGACGCCGTCGTCCACGCCCGGCGCGGCGGCCGGTCGCGTGCCGGCCAGGTCGGGCTCGATGAGCCAGACGTCCACCATGGCGACGCCGGCGCCATCCCTGTCCCGCACCGCCCCATCCTCGCGCGCCGAGCACCGGGCCACCCCCCCCCCCCGTCCGTGAGCGACGTACGGGCAGGAGCCGATCGCTGGAGTCGAGGGAGGGATTTCGGCGAGGTCCGCACCTTCGAGTGCGACGCCATGCCATCGGGTGACGAGGCTCGGCAGCGACTGGAGGGTCACCGCGGGAGCGGCCGCACGGGCGGTACCTTTCACGGAGACGCTCCTTTCCCAGCCGAGGTGTTGACGCGCCTGCGACGTCGGGCCGGCGTGCTCTGCCGCGGAGGGCATCGGGCCTCGGTTGAGGTTCGTGGGCCGGATGGGGAGACTGAGTCATTGCCGTCCTGCGCCCGTCCGGGCCTTTCCGTCGCCCCGGGTGAGCCGCGGGTGAGGACCGGGAGGCCACGAGATGGACCGTTATCGAGAGGACGAGCGGAAGTTCGACGTCCCCGAGGGCTTCCGGCTGGCCCGGGTGCCGATCCCGGCCGGCCTGGTCGTCAGCCCCCCGGCGGTCGTGGAGCTCTCGAGCGTGTACTTCGACACCCCGGCGCTGGCGCTGACCAGGGCGGGAATCACGCTTCGCCGCCGGACCGGCGGCACTGACGCGGGCTGGCACCTGAAGGTGCCGCGCGCGGACGGCGTCCGCGACGAGTTGCGCGAGCCGCTCGACCACGACGCCCCGCCGGCCTCGCTGGTGGACCGCGCCCGGGTGCACGTGCGGGACGCCGAGCTCGCACCGGTCGTCCGGCTGGACACCCGACGCACGCGCCGCCTCCTGTACGCCTCCCCCGAGCCCGTCCACACCTCCGGCCCGGCCCCGGAGGCCGGCACCGATGCCTCTGCCGAACCCGGCGACCCCACTCCCACGCCGGCCGGTCCCGTGACCGGCACCTCTGCCGAACCCGGCGACCCCACTCCCACGCCGACCGGGGCCGTGACCGGCACCTCGACCGAGCCCGGCAACCCCACATCCACGCCGACCGGTACCGGCACCTCTGCCGAACCCGGCGACCCCACACCCCCCTCGGCCGGTCCCGTGACCGGCGCCTCTGCCGAGCCAACCGCACCGCCCGTCACGACCGGCCGCGGCACTCCCCTGGCCGAGATCGACGACGACCTGGTGACCGCCGAGATCCTCGCCGACGGCACGACCACGTCGTGGCACGAGGTCGAGATCGAGCTCCACGACGGCAAGCGCGCCGTCCTCAAGAGCCTCACCGCCGTGATGCGCGACGCGGGGGCCACCACCTCCGCGGCGCCGTCGAAGCTGGTTCGAGCGCTCGGTGACCGGCTCCCCCCGGCCGCCGACCGGCCCGCCGGCCGGAAGGCCCCCGCCGGCGACGTCGTGCTCGCCCACCTGCGCGAGCACATCGACGCCCTCAAGGCGAACGACCCGGGCGTCCGTGCCGACCTGGCAGACGCCGTCCACCAGGTGCGCGTCGCCTCCCGGCGGCTACGCAGCGTGCTCCGGACGTTCCGACCCCTGTTCGACCGCACGCAGACCGACCCGCTGCGTCAGGAGCTGCGCTGGCTCGGCACCGTGCTCGGCGACGCCCGCGACACCGAGGTCATGCACGCCCGGCTGCGCGAGCAGCTTGCGTCGGACCCCCATGCGGAGAAGCTCATCACCGTCCGCGAGCGCATCGACCACGAGCTGACCGGCCGCTACGCGCAGGCGCACGATGCCGCGTTGCGGGTGCTCGACGGCGAGCGGTACTTCCGCCTCCTCGACGCCCTCGACGACCTCGTCGTCAACCCTTCGCTGACCGACCTCGCAGCACGCCCGGCCCGTGACGTCCTTCCCGGGCTCGCGGCGAAGGTCTACGAGTCGCTGCGCAAGGGGCACGACGTCGTGGCGGCCACCGACGGCGAGGAGAAGGAGTCGGCGCTGCATGAGGTGCGCAAGGGCGCCAAGCGAGCCCGCTACACCGGCGAGGCGCTCACCTCCACGTTCGGCAAGGATGCGGCGAGGTTCGCCGCAGCGATGGAGCGCGTGCAGGCCATCCTCGGCGACCACCAGGACTCCGTCGTCACCCAGGCGCTCCTCACGGACATGGCCGCCCGCGCCCACTCAGCCGGGGAGGACACGTTCCACTACGGGCGGCTGGTCGGCCTCGAAGCCGCCCGTGCCGAGTGGATGCGGACGGCGTACGCCGACGCGTGGCGGGCGGCGTCGCGCCGCTCGCTCCACGCCTGGACGCGCTGACCCGCAGGGCGCATCCACCGATCCCGCAACCCTGCAGGCCGGACCCCCGCGAATCGACGCACCTGGCCCACCCGGCAGGCAACATTCCGCATTGTGGTGAGGATCTGATGGTCATATGCCAGCAAACTCTCACCACAACTCCTCATGGGGCGGGGTGTCGGGGGCACGGGGGCACGGTGGGCAGGGTTGGTCGGTGGGGCGAGTGGCAGAGTCGGTCGGTCAGGGGTCGAGGTCGGTGGGGCGAGTGGCAGAGTCGGTCGGTCGGGGGTCGAGGTCGGTGGGGCGAGCGGCGGAGTCGGTCAGTCGGTGGGGGTGGCGAGGCCCGACTTCTTCTGGCTCGCGTGCAGCTCCTTCTCGTTGATCGGCTCCTTGCCCGCAGCCCGCTGGGCGCGGAAGTAGGCACGGGCCTCGTCCTGGCGGCGCTGCTCGACCCCGGTGACAATGGTGGCGCGGAGCTGGTCCACCGTCAGACCGAAGGCGTCGACCAGGTCGACGGCGTGCGGGCGCAGCCGGACGAGGAGCCGGTCGACGTAGCTCGTCACGGTCTTGGCCCGCTGCGCCGTGAGGCGCCCGTTCATCAGGTACCAGGCGAGGTTCTTCTCGATGAGCGTGAGCCCGAACAGGTCCCGCAGCGTCGTGAGCACCTCCCGGGTGCGCACGTCGTGGATGCGCGACAGCGCCGCGGTGAACGCCTCCCACTGCAGGAGCTCGGCGTGGGCACGAGCCGCCTCGATGAGCTCGTGCTGGTGTGCGTTGAACAGGGCGGCGGCATCGGTCGGCGACGCATGGCGGGCCGACCGCAGGGCGCCCGCGATCTCGGCGACCATCGCCTCCACCCGGTCCTCCAGTAGCTCCCGCTGGGTGTCGGCCGCGCGCAGGTGGCCGGCGGAGCGGGCCCGGGAGCCGGTGTCGAGGATCGTCTGCGCCGTGCGCCGCAGCGGGGTGCGGTGCAACGTCATGTCCGCGGCGCGGGCGGCCACGTACCGGGCGGCACCGGCGATGTCGACCTTCGCCATCTGCTTGCCGTAGTCGGAGAGCAGGCGCTTGCCGACGAGCTGGAGCAGCACGTTGTTGTCACCCTCGAAGGTGACGTAGACGTCCATGTCCTGTCGCAGCCCCACGAGCCGGTTCTCCGCCATGAACCCGGCGCCGCCGCAGGCCTCGCGAGCCTCCTCGAGGGTCTCGAGGGCGAGCCAGGTGGTCAGCGGCTTCGCGGCCGCGGCGAGCGTCTCGAGGTCCTGCCGGTCGGCGTCGGTGTCGTGCGCGCCGGAGAAGACGTCGTGGAACCGGTCCAGGACCTCGTGGTGGGCGAACGTGGCCGCATAGGTACGGGCGAGGAGCGGGAGCAGGCGACGCTGGTGCTGCTGGTAGTCCAGGAGCACCACCTCGGAGGTCTCGTCGGCACCCGTGAACTGGCGCCGCTGCGAGCCGTAGGTCACCGCGATCGCCAGGGCCGCCCGGCTGACCACGACGGCCGAGCCGGACAGCGAGACCCGTCCCTGCACGAGCGTGCCGAGCATCGTGAAGAACCGGCGGCCCGGGCTGGCGATGGGGGAGGTGTAGGCGCCGTCCGCGGCGACGTCGCCATAGCGGCTGAGCAGGTCGCGGCGCGGCACACGCACGTGGTCGAACCAGAGCTGGCCGTTGTCGACGCCGTTCAGCCCGCCCTTGAGGCCGTCGTCACGCCCGTCGACGCCGGCGCGGTACCGCAGCACGCCGTCGGGCCCGTCCTCGCGGATCGGGACGTAGAACGCGTGGACGCCGTGGTTGACGCCGCGCGTGACGAGCTGGGCGAAGACGACGGCCGCGATCCCGTGCTCGGCGGCGTTGCCGAGGAACTCCTTGCGGGCCGCCGGCACCGGGGTGGTCAGGACGAACTCCTCGGTGGCCGGGTCGTACTCGGCGGTGGTGGCGATGGAGGCCACGTCGGAGCCGTGACCGACCTCCGTCATCGCGAAGCAGCCGGGCACGCTCACGTCGATGATGCCGGGCAGCAGCCGTGCGTGGTGCTCCTCGGCGCCCAGGTGCAGCACGGCGGCGCCGAACAGGCCCCACTGGACCCCGGACTTGATCTGCAGCGACGGGTCCAGGAGGACGAGCTCCTCGAACGTGGCGAGGTTGCCGCCCGGGTCCTCCAGCCCGCCGAGGGAGCGGGGGAACGCCCGGTGGCCGGCGCCGGCGGCGGCCAGCGCCCGCACCTGTGCCAGCACGCGGGCACGGTGCTCCGCGACCGGCAGCCCCTCGATCTTGCACATGTCGGGGTCCGAGGCGAGGGCGCGCGCGCGGCGACGCAGGTCGGCCCACCGGCCGTCGATGAGGTTGTTGAGTGCCGCGACGTCGATCCGCTCGCCGGTCGCGGTGGGGAGGCCGGGGCTCGGTGGGGTGGCCGCCGACGGCGTGAACGCCGGGTCGGCCGACGGCACGGGCGCCGGGACGTGCGGGTCCGCCGACGCCGGGCCGGCGAAGGACTTCGGGTGGGTGGTGGGCTGGCTCGTGGTCTTCATCGTGGCTCCGCGTCGTTGCGTGGTCGGTGAATTGGGCTGGTCGGTGGTGAGTGATGGTCGGTCGCTCGGGCTGGTCGGTCACCCGGGCTGGTCGGTGAATGGGGGTGGTGATGGCTCGGGGTGGTCGGTGGCGGGTGGATCGCTGCGGCCGGGCCCCGAGGGCTCGAGGCCGGGCCGGGTCGGGTCGATCAGGTCGGTCGGGTCGATCGGGTCAGGGTTCGGTAACCGGCGACGTGCCCGCCGGGTGCCGGCGGGCCCGGCGAGTGACCCCGACCGCGCCGTCCCACAGCCACCGGGACAGATGGACGCCCAGCTCGTCCCGGCTCATCGCGCCGATCTCGTCCCGGATCACCTCGCCGGTCGCGGCCTCGCCCTGGCCGACCATCCACCGCTCGGCAGCGCCGCGGACGAGCCCGACGACGCCGGACGCCCAGAGCTGGGCGAGGGCCAGGTCCTCCCGGCTCGGGGTGTCCTCGCCGACCTCGGTGGGTGGCTTGTCGCGGAGAGCGGGCAGGAGCGTCTGCGCCACGAGGTCGATGACCTCGGCGACGAACCCGCGCAGGGCGCCCGCGGTCGCCGCCGCCTCGGGGCGGGTGACGAACGCGTACACATGCGGTGAGGAGGCGGTCAGCTCCAGGTAGACCGTGACCATGGCGGAAATGCGCTCACGCGGCCCGGCCACCTGCCCGGCCGCCAGCTCGAGCGCCTCGCGCATGTGCGCCAGCACGGCCTGCCCGACGGCCGTCTGCAGGCCGGTCTTGTCCTGGAAGTACCGGTAGAGGATCGACTTCGACGTGCCGATCTCCGTGGCGATCTCGTCCATGGAGCTGTCCGGCCCCAGGTGGTGGACGGCCCGCCGCGCGGCATGCACCAGCTCGAGGCGACGCGAGGTCCGGTGCCCCTCCCAGCGGGTGGACCGTCCGTCCACCAAGTGCTCGGCGGGCATCTCTCCATCGGCGTTCGGCATCACGGTACCGACGGTATCAGGTACTGTCGGTACCGTACTGATGTTCCCGACGCCCGGGCCCAAGGTCCCGGGGTGGGCCTACCGGTTCGTACGGCAGGAAGCCGACCGGTTCGCACAGCAGGAAGAGGACGACGACGTGACTCAGCCCAGCCCCTCGACCGACACCACCGCGGCACGCGCCGCCGTTGTCGGCGCCAACCGCATCCCGTTCGGCAAGGCCGGCGGCCGGTACTCCGCCGCATCGAACCAGGACATGCTCACCGCCGCGCTCGAGGGCCTCGTGGCTCGATACGGTCTCGCCGGCGAGCGCCTGGACGAGGTGGCGGCGGGCGCCGTGCTCAAGCACCCGAAGAACTTCAACCTCACCCGCGAGTCCGTGCTCGGCTCCTCGCTCGACCCCCACACCCCCGCCTACGACGTCCAGCGCGCCTGCGCCACCGGGCTCGAGGCGATCCTCGGCGTCGCCAACAAGATCGCCCTGGGGCAGGTCGAGGTCGGGATCGGCGGCGGCGTGGACTCGGCGTCGGACGCGCCGATCGTCGTCTCCGAGCCGCTGCGCCAAGCCCTGCTGAAGGCCTCCCGCGCCCGCAGCCTGCCCGAGCGGGTCAGGGCGTTCGCGGCGGTGCGCCCGCGCGACCTCGCCCCCGTCGCCCCCAACGTCACCGAGCCGCGGACCGGGCTGAGCATGGGCGAGCACCAGGCGCTGACGACCGCCCGCTGGGGCATCTCGCGCGAGGACCAGGACGCGATCGCCCTCGCCTCGCACGTCAACCTCGCGGCGGCGTACGAGCGCGGGTTCTTCGACGACCTCCTCACCTCCTACCGCGGCCTCTCCCGTGACGAGTCGCTGCGCCCGGACACCTCCTTGGAGAAGCTCGCCAAGCTCAAGCCGGTGTTCGGCGAGCACAGCGGCGACGGCCCGGCGCCGACCATGACGGCCGGGAACTCCACCCCGCTCTCGGACGGCGCCTCCGCCGTCCTGCTCGCCTCGGACGCCTGGGCGGCCGGGCGCGGCCTGCCGGTGCTGGCGCACGTCGTCGACGCGCAGACCGCGGCGGTGGACTTCACCAGCGGCACCGAGGGGCTGCTGATGGCCGGCGCCTATGCCGTCCCGCGCCTGTTGGCCCGCCGGCAGATGCGGCTGGAGGACTTCGACTTCATCGAGATCCACGAGGCGTTCGCGTCCACCGTGCTCAGCACGCTCGCGGCCTTCGAGGACGCCGACTTCGCCCGAAAGCACCTCGGCCTCGACGCCGCGGTCGGCACGGTGGACCGGGCCCGGCTCAACGTCACCGGCTCCTCCCTCGCTGCCGGGCACCCCTTCGCCGCCACCGGCGGGCGGATCGTCGGCACCCTGGCGAAGCTCCTGCACGAGCGCGGCGAGTCCCGGGTCCGGCCCGGGCAGCCGGCCCGCGGGCTGATCTCGGTCTGCGCCGCCGGCGGGCAGGCCACCGCGATGATCCTGGAGGCGGCATGAGCGACACGTATCTCGACCTCGACAGCGGCGGCCTGCCCGCCACGGTCGCGAAGAAGCTCGGGCTGCCCCGCCCGGTCCGGCTGCGGCGGACCGACCCGGCATCGGTGGACGTCCCGCTCGCACCCGGTCCGGTCCTGGTGCTCTCCGA